>CAISCV010000048.1 GCA_903883945.1 uncultured Chitinophagaceae bacterium
ACTTACAACTTATCACTTACAACTTATCACTTACAACTTATCACTTACAACTTATTACTTACAACTTATCACTTACAACTTATTACTTACAACTTATTACTTACAACTTATCACTTTCAACTTATCACTTATTACTTATCACTTATTACTTATCACTTATTACTTATCACTTACAACTTATCACTTACAACTTATCACTTACAACTTATCACTTACAACTTATTACTTACAACTTATTACTTTCTCCATTTGCATACTCCTTGAGCCCTTTACCAGCAGGTGGGTATGTTCAAAATGTTGTTTATTAAACCATTCTTGTGCATCTGTAGAGGAATTGAAATAAAGGAAAGAATGATTCACTTTACTAAAATCTCCACCAACCAATACTACCTGCTGCCAAGGGTACTGTTCAATGAGATAGACCAACGCTTGATGTTCAACAATACTGTCATCACCAAGTTCCATCATACCCCCAATAAAAATTACTTTAGGGTTGGCATCTAATTTAGCAAAGTTCTCAATAGCCGCCTTCATGCTTGTGGGATTGGCATTATAGGCATCCAGAATAATAGTGTTGGTATCTACTTTTATCATTTGAGAACGACTATTTGTTGGCAGATAAGTCTCAATAGCTTGTTTTATTTTACTATTTGGCACACCAAAATGTTTCCCGATAGCAACGGCACCTAATACATTGGGAAGGTTATAATCACCGACCAGTTGTGTATTAATAGTAGCTAATTCATCCTCATTATTAATAGCAACTATTAAAAATGGATCACTAGAAAATACTTTTCCTACTACTTCCCCACTTGCAGTCCCATATTTTATCCTATGAGGTATACCAGCACTCATAGATTGTAAATAATCATAATCCCAATATACAAAAGCCGTCCCATCATGCATTCTTAGATAGTCATACAACTCTCCTTTCCCTTTTCGTACGCCTTCAATTCCTCCAAACCCCTCCAAGTGCGCTTTGCCACAATTTGTTATTAAGCCATGTGTAGGCAACGTATATTGGCAATACCCTTCAATCTCCTTCTGATGATTGGCTCCCATTTCTATTACGGCTATCTCAGCATCCTTTTTAATACTTAATAAGGTGAGTGGCACACCTATATGGTTATTTAAATTACCTTGTGTAGTATAAGTTACCAAGTGAGATGCCAATACACTACTTACTAGCTCTTTGGTAGTCGTTTTGCCATTACTACCCGTAATAGCAATAACAGGAATATTTAATTGCATACGATGATACTTTGCTAATGCCTGCAAACACAATAGTGTATCAGCAACTTTAATAATTTTTTCATTAGCAGAGTCTATGTCTTCATCTACAATTGCATATGAAGCACCCAATTCAAGCGCTTTTAGTGCAAATTGATTCCCATTAAATGAGGGACCTGATAGTGCAAAGAAGATATCCCCTTCTTTAAGTTTCCTGGTATCTGTTTGAACGGAAGGATTAGTAAGAAACAGCTTATACAATTGTTGTATTTGTATTGAAGTATCCATCTGTAATAAATTTAAAAGGATGAAACTTGGCTATAAAAAAAGCCACTTAATTTACTAAGTGGCTTTAAACCTTAAATATTATTTTTCAATTAAAATTATCTACGTGCTTTTCTATCAGGGAAGATATTACCAGTCTTGGTACTTCCTTTCAAATTTTCAGGTGATCCATAATGTGTCATCGCACAACGGAAACCAATGGTAGAGCTACTCTGATCTTCTTCCATATATCTTCTTGTACCTGGACTTAACCAATAAGGCATATCATTCCAGCTACCACCTTTTACAACACGAGATTTATCAGAAATAAGGGTAGTTACACCATATCCATAACTTACACCACTTGTACTATCGCCATCAGCATAGTCAATAGCGTAAGCTTTTTGGTAGTTTCTTCTATCTTTAAGAGAAGAATCTGATTCATTTACCCATTTAATACGACCTACACTGTCTCTTAAGCTTCCAATGCCAGCACTCACATCTACTTTCTTAAATACGTTACCACGAATAGGGTTAAAGTCATCGGCCTCGATACTTGTTAATGGTCTGTATACATCCGCAACCCACTCACTTACGTTACCACACATATTATACAAACCATATCCATTAGGACGGAAAGAAGTAACCTCGGCCGTAATAGCTGCATTATCGTTCAAACCACCTGCAACACCCATATAGTCACCATTACCACGTTTGAAGTTAGCTAAGAATGCACCTTGATAACCACCTTCATCTGTTGAACGTAAGCTAGAGAAACCATCATTTCTCCAAGCATAAACTTGTTTGTTCTGAATATTCTCTTCTCCGCGCTCATTCTTAGAAGGCTTTCTTTGTGGATTTTCAGTTATGTAGCCATAAGCTGCATATTCCCACTCAGCTTCTGTTGGAAGCCTGTAATCTGCGAACATAATACCATCTTCAAAACGAGGATTTCTTGGTTTACCATTCTCATCTTTCAATGGATTAGAGGTAGACTTAGACAGCTTACCAGCCTTAGCTTGATATTCACCTAGTAAATAACTCTTGGTATTAAAATTATTATCGTTTTGACCAAACTGGCTCTTAGCACTTTGTTTGTTATCAATGTAACCACTCTTTTTAAGCTCATATTCGTTCACCCTATCAGTACGCCACATACAGAAATCGAAAGCTTGTTTCCAGCTTACGCCTACTACTGGATAATAATTATATGATGGATGACGGAAATAATACTCTACATAAGGCTCATTATAGGACAAGTTTTTTCTCCAAACCAATGAATCAGGACGAGCCCCTACTAATAGGTTATTATATTTCGGTGTATCGGTAAACATATGCTCCAGCCAATACAAATATTCCCTGTAGTGCACGTTTGCAACTTCTGTCTTATCAATAAAAAAGGAGTTCACCGTAACCCTTCTAGGTATATTATTCCAATCAGACATGATGTCTTCTTCGGTTGCGCCCATTGTAAAAGTTCCACCTTGTACAAATACAAGACCAGGAGCAACTTTAGTATCCTTAGGCTTTGCAACAGAGAACCCTCCATATTGCTTGTCGTTGTAAGTCATGCCGGTAGCGGTTGATTTTTCCTTAGCAGGTTTACAAGAATACAAACCACCAATAGTGGCAGTTATTAAAATAAAATTCCTAATACCTAATCTTAATTGCATGTTTAATTAATTAAATCGATTAATTTATTGTGCGAATATAGGAGAATTTGTATAAAAACTTAAATTTCTTGGCTTGATAGAACTATATTTTTTACGAGGTGAGACACTTATTAAGATTTTTTTTAGAATATTCCACTTTAATGCGATTTTATTCAATTAAATACCCACAACTATTTAGTTTGAGTGTAACTATGTTTGTTAAAGATTGGATTACTTTCCAAGTATTGATTAATGTATCTTGGAAAAGCAAGTTTGTGTATTTCTTCAGCTGATAACCATTTATGATGCTTCAAATTTTCGGGGATATATGAAATATTTACACAAATAAATTGTCCTCTTATTTGCTGGTGAGTTAACTGTTGTTTTTGAACAGAAGAAATAGATACAACCTCAATGTTATTAATACCTAGATGCTGATAAAAAAACGCTTGTACACTACTTTTATCCAAAGTGAGTTGTTCATTAGATTCCAATAAATAAAACTCAAACAGATTATCCCAGATATCCTTTAAGATTCTTTTTTCTACTAATACTTTGTTACCAAATTGAATGATAAAATAATAGAGCCACCGATTTTTTTTTAACAATACCTTTTCTTTTATCGGTAGTCTATTTACGATTCCTTTTTTATATCCCTCACAAATTATTTGCAATTTACAAGCACTACAGTTTGGGTTTGCAGGCATACAAACGGTAGCACCAAAATCCATAATGGCTTGGTTGTATAGAGCAGGATATTTTTTATCCAATATTAATTGTGCAAGTGCTGCAAATTGTTTTTTTCCTGCACTAGTATCAATGGGAGTATCAATTGCAAATACCCTAGCAAGTACCCGATAGACATTACCATCAAGTACAGCAAAAGGCTTGTTAAAAGCAAAAGAAGCAATAGCCGCCGCAGTGTAAGGTCCAATTCCTTTCAATTCTAATATATCTTCATATTCTAATGGAAATTTGCCACCTTTCTGTTCAACTATACTCCGCGCAGTATATAAAAGATTCTTACAGCGATTGTAATAACCAAGACCTTCCCAAAGTTTGAAAATATCTTCGTCTTTTGCCGAAGCTAAGTCTTGAATAGTCGGATAATTAAGAATAAATTTTTCATAATAGGCCATTCCTTGTTCTACTCTTGTTTGTTGTAGAATAATTTCACTTAACCAAATTTTATAGGGATCTCTCTCCCCTTTCCATGGCATTTCTCTTTTGTTACTATTAATATGCCAATCCAATAATAAATTTGTAACTGTCTTTTTCATGTGAGAACTAAATTAAGCAAGGAAGGAATTACGTGTTTTTTGAACAGCTGTTTTATTTAATGCATAGAAACTTATTTATACTGTTTATTATTGTTTCAATAGCATGCGCTATTAGATTAGCCTCATACTTTTCACATACATTATATTATTCATCTTAATCCCTTTGAAAAGAATGATATTCCAAATTACTAAGTTCACCAATAGATAAAATTAACGTTCAAAAAAATTTTTAGTTTATTTCTTTTAGGTAATCCAATTACTCTTATTTTTATCCCGTAATTATTCATTCTCAATTAAATAGCTATGCGCAAGTCAGATATTATAACAACAATTGGTAATAAAACAGGTATTCCAAAAGTAGATGTATTAATCATAGTAGAATCACTTTTTAAAGAAATAAAGGAAAGTGTTATAGAAGGAGAGCCCGTTTTTTTGCGTGGTTTCGGTACGTTCTATCCCAAGAAACGCGCTGCTAAAATTGGAAGAATTGTTAAGCGAAATATAGCCATAAAAATACCCGAGCATTACATAGCTGGATTCAAACCGGGTAAAGAGTTTGGTAAAGATGTAAAAACTAAATGTAAAAAACCAATGTAAGGGTTAATTTTGCCCTAAATTTTTAATTAGTGAATCGTAAGCAAATAATTTTAGCCTTCATTGGCTTTTCATTGGTATTAGTTTTGTTCTTATTTGGTAACACCATTCCTCCAAAAAAAGAATTACAGCCTCCCATGAATGCTTCCAATACCAAACCATCTTTACAATTCAAAGATTTATTGGTTAAAGCAAAGCAAAGACTTACGCCTGAACAAGCGGAAAGGATTCTAAAAATGGAAAATAGTGTGTCTCGTGGCGATGTAAAAGAGCAGCAAATACATGCCTATAAACAGCTTTCTAGCTTCTGGAAAGACACAATGCACCTCTTTGAACCGTATGCTTATTATAATGGCGAAGCATCAAAGTTGGAAAGTTCAGAAAAAAGCCTCACATTTGCCGCCCAACAATTTATTGAGAGGTTGTTGATAGAAGGTGACCCAGCTATGCAAAATTGGCTGGCAACCAACGCAAAAGTTCTTTTAGAGCAGGCTTTACAGATAAATCCTTCGAATGATAGCAGCAAGATAGGCTTAGGAGCCTGCTATATATTAGGGAATATTTCCGACAATCCTATGCAGGGAATTTTACCTGTTAGAGAAATTGCCAAGAATAGCCCACACAATATGTATTCGCAATATATTCTTGCTTTGGGAGGGAAAAAAAGTGGTCAATTTGATAAAGCAATAGAAAGGTTTTTAATTATTTTTAATGAAGAACCAGACAATTTGGAAATATCATTGCATTTGGCAGAGTGCTATGATATGAAAGGAGATAAAACAAATGCTATCAAATGGTACACAAAAGTAAAAGGGAAGGTTAAGAACCCCGGTGCAATGAAAGAACTAACTGATAGAATAAATATATTAAAACAATAGTCGAAAGCTATTTTTCAATAAACAAACAATTATTTTTAACTAATAAAAAAAGCTAGGTATGCCTTGTGGTAAAAAGAGAAAACGTCATAAAATCGCGACACACAAAAGAAAAAAACGCTTAAGAAAGAATCGTCATAAAAAGAAATAGTTTTCTATTTATTTTTTAAGAAAGCTGCAATTGCTTGGATTTAAAAGCAATTGCAGTTTTTTCTTTCAATACATGTTGCCTTTTTACACTTCCATCAATCAATTGCAGCAACTTTACCTTTCTTCATTCAGAAACAATATCTAAGGGTAACAAAAAAAATTGATGTAGGTTTTAGTAATTCATCCCTAGTGGATGCTTCTGTTGTTTAATATAAAGTTGCGAATTTTGTGAACAAAGAATTAATAATAAATTCCACAATTAATGGCGTGGAAATAGCCTTACTGGAAGATAAGAAGTTAGTAGAGTTGCATAATGAAAACAACAATGCAAGCTTTGCTGTAGGAGACTTGTATTTGGGTAAGGTAAAGAAATTAATTCCGGGTCTAAATGCAGCTTTCGTAGATGTTGGCTTCGAAAAAGATGCGTTCCTTCATTATACAGACCTATCTCCCTATGTACGCTCTCTATTGAAGTTTACTCAAATAGCTGTTAATGATAAAAGTGAGAATGGTTTCGATCTGTCTTCTTTTTCGATTGAACCAGAGATTGTAAAAACAGGGAAAATAAATGAGGTGCTAAATGGTAAACCAAGCATTCTTGTTCAAATATTAAAAGAACCTATTGCCGCAAAGGGACCAAGACTTAGTTGTGAACTAAGCTTACCGGGTAGATTTGTAGTGATTACCCCATTTAATGAAGTAGTAGCTGTTTCCAAAAAAATACATTCTGGCGACGAAAGAAAAAGGCTTCATAAAATAATAGAGGCTATCAAGCCCAAAGGATTTGGGGTAATTGTACGTACTGCAGCTGAAGGAAAAAGTTCAGATGAGCTTCACCAGGACTTATTATCATTGGTAGAAACCTGGAATACAATTCAAACTAGTTTGAAAGGTGCTGTAGCTCCTGTAAAGATTTTAAGCGAACAAAACAAAACCACAAGTATTCTTCGCGATTTGTTGAGTGCTGACTTTAACAAAATAGTTATAAACGATAAAAATACTTATACTGATACTAGAAACTATCTTCAGCGCATTGCACCCGAAAAAGTAGACATAGTAAGCTTTTACAACAACGGAACTCCTTTGTTTGATACTTATAATATAACCAAGCAAGTAAAAAGCGCTTTTGGTAAAACTGTTAATCTGCCAAGTGGAGCCTACTTAGTAATCGAACACACCGAGGCTTTGCATGTAATAGATGTAAATAGCGGCTATAAAAGTGTAAGCAACAGCCAAGAAGAAAATGCGCTCCAAACCAATTTAGAAGCAGCCGAAGAGATAGCTAGACAATTACGCTTGCGAGATATTGGCGGAATAATAGTTATTGATTTCATTGATATGAAATTGCCAGACAACAAAAAAAAGTTGCAAGAAGCAATGGAAGGTTTTATGGAAGGTGACAGGGCAAAACATGCAGTTCTTCCCATATCCAAGTTTGGTTTGTTACAAGTGACTAGACAACGGATGAAACCAGAAATGAATATTAATACATCCGAAGAATGCCCTGTTTGTCATGGTACAGGAAAAATAACGGCTAGTTTGTTGTTAGAAGATGAGATTGAAAAAAGATTGAATTATTTGGTAAGTCATTCTCATAAAAATTTGACACTTGTTGTTCACCCAATTGTTTATTCTCATTTAACTAAAGGTTTTTTTACATCTATCAGTAAAAGATGGAAACGTACATACAAAACCAAATTAAAGATTAAAGAAAACAACAACTTCCATTTGGTAGAATTTAGGTTCTACGGAGAACATGATGAGGAAATTAAATTTTAACTCTCATCAAGTATAAAGGTTACAGCAACTTGATAAATTGCAATGTGAAAACACACCAAAATAACAGAATGGAAATTGAGCAATTGATAATTGCTTTCTGTTCAACCCATTACATATTATGCCTTTTTGAAACTACTATAATTAGTATCAAATAAAAACCAGTACATAGGCTAGAGTCTTTATTAACATCAATTTTCTTAAATTCAGAATATTTTAGTTATCTATTACGATACTGTTTATTGAAGGAAGCTTATTTTTATATGTAGCATACATTCAATTCATTTAATTATAGATTCTCAAATATTAAATTTGTGTCTAGTGAAAAATATGCTTACCAAATAAGATATATTTACTAATTATGCATTTAAAAGCACCATTCATAATTCATCATTTATACGTCTAAAATGTTGTATTCCTACCTTAAAGCATTGCACATTATTTTCATCGTTACGTGGTTTGCTGGTTTGTTTTATATGCCTCGCCTCTTTATTTATAATGTAGAAGCCCTATATAAACCCGATGGCATCAGACAGGCGCTTCAAGAACAATTTACCCTTATGATGAAGCGTTTGTGGTATGGCATAACATGGCCATCAGCAATACTGTCGTTGATCTTCGGTAGTTCCTTACTCTTTTCCCCGGACTATAAATGGTATTTAAACTTATTGGATAGTGAACCTCAGTGGCTATTTGTTAAACTGATCTTTGTGTTTTTCCTTTATTTATACCACTTTTCTTTACAGATTATATTACAACAACAAGCTAATGGAATTTTCAAATACACTTCGCAACAATTACGCTTATGGAATGAAGTAGCTACTATATTTTTAATAGCCATCGTAATGTTGGTAGTGGTAAAACAAAGTATAAGTTTAGTATGGGGGCTAGTAGGATTGATAACATTGATTGCCTTGCTGATGAGTGCCATAAAGATTTATAAGAGTTTGAGAAGTAAATAAAACAGATAGGGTTACTTTCGTTTTTCTAATTAACACGATGAATGGAATTGATGACAGCAGTTATTGAACAATTATTTACAGATTACAAACACCAGCCAATTACCCGTTTAGAGCTGTTACCACAAAGCGGAAGTGACCGACAATACTACCGGATCTATACAGAAGAGGCTTCTTATATAGCTACCTACAACCAAAACGTTGCTGAGAATAATGTATTTGTTCAGTTTACAAATCACTTTAAAGCTACTGGTTTACCTGTCCCAACGGTGTTTTGTATCAATGATGATCATACCATTTACATTCAAGAAGACCGAGGCAAGGAGAGTTTGTTGGATAAAATAGAACAGTATGGGAAGGACGATTATGTGTATGAACTATACAAAAAGAGCCTTCGCCAACTTGCCAGAATTCAAATATTGGGAGATAAAGGATTCGATTATAACTGGTGCCTTACCGCTAAAACTTTTGGTAAGCAAGCCATCATCAGCGACCTGCTTTATTTTAAGTATTACTTTCTAGATACTCTTCGTATCCCTTACGATAAGCAAGGTATGTTGGATGATTTTGATACATTGGGTACTTATTTATCACAGACAGGACAACAATATTTTATGTTTCGCGACTTTCAAAGCAGAAACATATTGGTTGAAAAAGATGAAGTTTCTTTTATTGATTATCAAGGAGGAATGCAAGGTGCATTGCAATATGATGTTGCAAGTTTACTTTGGCAAGCTAAAGCTGAACTAAGCGAAACCTGGAAGGACACCCTCCTAGACTTTTACATTACTGAAGTGCAGACGCTGTTGGACAAAGAGATTGACAAGGTTGAATTTGTAAATCAATACAATGGTTATGTGTTAATTCGTTTGTTGCAAGTACTTGGTGCCTATGGTTTCCGGGGATTATTTGAACGAAAGGCTCATTTTCTTACTAGTATCCCTCTTGCCTTAAAGAATGTTCAATTCTTTGTTGAAAATAAACAAATAGGAGTAAAGATGCCCGTGTTTAATGAATTATTACAAAAGATTACTAGTGATGAAATTATAAAACGATTTACCCCAATTCAAGCAAATGAAAATACACCATTGGTTATTGTGATTAATAGTTTTAGCTACAGAAAGGGTATTCCTGCTTGTGACAATGAATCGGGTGGAGGGTATGTTTTTGATATGCGTGGAATTTTGAATCCGGGTCGTTTTGATGATTATAAGAAGTTGAGCGGAAAGGATAAACCAGTGCAAGACTTCCTAGAGCAAAGAACTAAGATGAATACTTTTTTAAATAGCGTGTGGGATTTGATTGACATCTCTGTTGAGAATTATCTCGAACGTGACTTTGAACATCTTTCCATCAACTTTGGATGTACGGGCGGGCAGCACAGAAGTGTTTATGCATCTGAACAAACAGCCAGACACTTACGCAATAAATACAAGGTAAAAGTAGTTTTAACGCATACGAATGAAGTTAATTGGGTGAGGTAATATAGTTACAGGTTAACGGATACAGGTTTCCAGTAACCTGCAACTGGCAACTCGTATCAATTTTAAAAAGTATATGAAAGCACTACTATTGGCAGCTGGACTAGGGACTAGGTTACAACCATTTACATTGCATCATCCAAAAGCATTGGCAATAGTGAATGGTAAAAGCCTGTTACAAAGAAACATAGAATATTTACAAGCGCATGGCATCAGGGATGTGATTGTGAACGTGCATCATTTTGCAGATCAGATTGTTGCAGCGATTGAAACCAATAATGGTTGGGGAAGTACTATTACCATCTCTGATGAAACAGAAGTGGTATTGGAAACCGGTGGAGGATTGCAAAAAGCAGCTTGGTACTTTGAAAATGAAGAAAGTTTTGTATTGATGAATGTTGATATGTTGACTAATATGCCTTTAATAAAAATGATACATCAACATCAAACCAATAAGCCATTGGCAACATTGGCTATCACAGATAGAATAAGTAGTCGATATTTTTTGTTTAATACCCTTAACCAGCTTTGTGGTTGGAGGAATACAGTAACACAGGAAGAAAAAGGGGCTGTTCTTGGTTTTGAAATAATTTTGAAACAGACATTACAACAAAAAGCTTTTAGTGGTATTCACGTAATTAGTAACAAAATATTTAACCGCATACAGCAACACGGAAAGTTCTCACTAGTAGATGTATATATGAGCCTTTGTTTAGATAACGTGATAGAAGGTTATGATCATTCCGAGAGTCTCTTGATTGATGTTGGCAAGCCTGAAAGCATTTTAAAAGCTGAGGGTTTATTTGAATAAGTTGAAATTGGTAAATAAGACAAACAAAAAAGCCATCGAATTATCGATGGCTTTTTTGTTTAATGTATGAAAAAACTAACCTAGCTTTTCTACTTGAACGTAGTTTAGTTCTACTGGTGTACTTCTTCCAAATATTTTTACTGAAACTTTTAATTTCTTTTTCTCGTCATTTACCTCTTCGATGACGCCATTGAAATCATTGAAAGGTCCTTCTATAATCTTGATTGTTTCACCAATTATAAATGGTTCACTGATGCTAATTCCTTGGTCGTTCATCTCATCAACCTTACCAAGCATCTTGTTTACTTCACTCTTTCTTAAAGAAACAATAGTTCCTTTACTTCCTTTACCATCCGTTAGAAAGTGCATTACATTGGTAACATTGCTAATGCTTTGAACTAAATCGTCTTGCAATTTACCGTCAAATACTTCTAGAAAAATATACCCTGGATATAGGTTTTTTTCACGCATTTGTTTTTTACCATTCTGTACTTTATATACTTTCTCGGTAGGAAGAAATACTTGTTTTACAATATTTGTCCAACCGTTGCGGCTGATATCTTTATCTAAATATTCTTTTATGCTCCTTTCTTTTCCACTAACTACCCTCAAGGCATAGTATCTGGTATTGTCTGCCGGAGTTTCTACAACTTCTTTGATAACCGCTACTTCTTCCATAATTTTTACTTAAATAATCCGTAGATTAGCTTTAACAATTGGTTGCTACTAAAGTCCATAATCCAAACAATTCCTGTAATAAATACAGTAGCTATCAAAACAATTAAAGTGCTTTGTTGCAACTGTAACCAAGTAGGCCAAGTTACTCTTTCGGTGAGTTCTTGGTAAGAATCTTTGAAATATGCTGAAATCTTATTCATAAAATCAATTTAAAGCTGCCTAAAATTCATTTGCACGGGCACTAGGATTCGAACCCAGATCAAAGGTTTTGGAGACCCGTATGCTACCATTGCACCATGCCCGTGTAAAAAAAGTAGCTAATTAACATAATGCTAATTAGCTACTCTATATCAAAGAATTATTAATTTCTTAGTTAATCCTTATTTTATTACTTCAGTAACTTGACCAGCACCTACAGTACGTCCACCTTCACGAATTGCGAATTTAAGACCTTTTTCCATTGCGATAGGTTGAATCAATTTAACTGTCAATGAAACATTATCACCTGGCATAACCATTTCAGTACCTTCAGGAAGTGTACATTCTCCAGTTACGTCAGTTGTACGGAAGTAGAACTGAGGACGGTATTTGTTAAAGAATGGAGTATGACGACCACCTTCATCCTTAGAAAGGACGTAAACTTCACCTTTGAACTCAGTGTGTGGAGTGATAGACTTAGGTTTGCAAATAACCATACCACGACGGATTTGGCTCTTTTCAATACCACGTAGCAACAAACCAGCGTTGTCACCTGCTTGACCTTCATCCAACAACTTCTTAAACATTTCAACACCTGTAACAGTAGACGTTAATGGAGTTTCCATTAAACCAACGATTTCAACCGCTTCACCAACTTTGATGATACCACGCTCAATACGACCTGTAGCAACTGTACCACGACCAGTGATAGAGAATACATCCTCTACGCTCATCAAGAAAGGTAAATCTACCGGACGAGGAGGCAATGGAATGTAGCTATCTACAGCAGCCATTAATTCTTCGATTTTAGCAACCCATTGTGCATCTTCAGCCATTGCACCAGTTGCAGAACCTTGTATGATTGGTGTATTGTCGCCATCGAAACCATTCTTAGTCAACAATTCACGAATTTCCATTTCAACCAATTCCAACAATTCAGGATCATCAACAAGGTCAACCTTGTTCATGAACACTACCATGCTAGGAACACCTACCTGACGAGCCAATAGGATATGCTCTCTAGTTTGAGGCATAGGACCATCTGTAGAAGCAACCACCAATATAGCACCATCCATTTGAGCCGCACCAGTAATCATGTTTTTCACATAGTCAGCGTGACCAGGACAGTCAACGTGTGCATAGTGACGATTAGCAGTTTGATACTCAACGTGAGCAGTATTGATAGTGATACCTCTTTCTCTTTCTTCTGGAGCACCATCAATTTCATCGTATTTCTTTGCGATGTTACCCATACCCTTTTTAGAAAGGATCATTGTGATAGCAGCAGTCAAAGTAGTTTTACCATGATCCACGTGTCCGATTGTACCAATGTTTACGTGGGGTTTATCCCGTTGGAAGCTTTCTTTTGCCATTTTATTTGTTTTTTTAAATTTATTTTTAATTGCCTATCTGAGAAAACATTTCGCAGATAATATCTTTTTATTCCAATTTCTAATCCTGTGAGCCGTTAGTGAGAATCGAACTCACGACCTCTTCCCTACCAAGGAAGTGCTCTACCCCTGAGCTACAACGGCTAATAAACCGTTAACAGGCGATAGTGCAATACAAGTGGGTAACTAATTTACCCACTTGCCATTGCTTTGAGCGAGAGACCAGGCTCGAACTGGCCACCTGAAGCTTGGAAGGCTACCGCTCTACCAAATGAGCTACTCTCGCAATCAATTCCACTATTCACAACACATTACAGAATTTTATTGATTCTATAATTTAACTACAAAGAACTTTTCGAACAATCTCACTTAAAAAAAGTGGGCAGAGTAGGGTTCGAACCTACGTACTCGTGAGAGAACAGATTTACAGTCTGTCGCCTTTAACCACTCGGCCATCTACCCTAAAAACACTGAGCCGAAAACTGGAGTCGAACCAGCGACCTACTGATTACAAATCAGTTGCTCTACCAACTGAGCTATTTCGGCATTTTTTACTCTTTACAAAGACCTACCCCCGTTTTGGGGAATGCAAATGTAGTAGAAAATTTTACACTGCAAAGATTTATAAAAAATATTTTTTTCTTGAGCGGCTTTATTTTAATTCCTCATGTAGAAAAAAGGGGTGGGTATCATCTTTTACCATCATTTTTTTATAAACTGTTACGGGAAAAGCGGTGTGGGTTGTAGAGACTGCCAAAAGCTATTTGAGTGGTGCAAATGCGGCTTTTAACTGGGCAATGAATAGCAGGATATGTGTGAGACTTGGAAAAAGAAGGTTGTAAAGTACGCGAAAAGCAATGCTTTTGTTGTACGATCCTTTCTTAGCTACTTAAGACTTTGTGGTTTATTTTGATTTAGATGTAAATAAGTAGAGGTACTTGGATACTTATTAAGAAATAGGTGGGGTTTATTTGAGAAAGGGTGCCCTTTATTTGAAGTGGTGAGGGGTTTATTTGATGTTGCCTGCCCATTATTAGGAGTTGGGTGGGGTTTATTAGACTTCATGTATGATACATTGTCAGTCGGGTGGGGTTTATTTGATATTTGGGGGTTATTTGGCA
>CAISCV010000049.1 GCA_903883945.1 uncultured Chitinophagaceae bacterium
TCAATGGCAGCAAAAGCATCCATATTTCCTTCGGTAATCTTACCAATCTGTGCATTACCAGCATCATGCCCACCCCACAATCCCCCATCCGTGTCTTGCAAGGACCTTATCCATTTATTCAACTGCAAAATCAGGTTGGTATATTTTGTACTGCCTGTTTTGGCAACATAGTTATCTAGTGCTATCAATAGCCAGGCATTGTCTCCCAGCCACCTTTGGTTGTTTGGGTTACCATTCAAATCCCTGAATTGCGAGAACCCACCCGTGCCCAGTTGCAGTTCGGAAACGATGCGGGCATTAAAAAAATCGAATATCCTTTCGGCTTGCGGGTAGTTGGCAAATTCGGTATATACCAGCGCTGAAAGGGCATTATCGTACAAAGAAATCTGACCGCCATTATCGGTACTAGGTACCAATCCATTGGCTAGTTGGGCATTGTTCAACCAGTTCAATAGTAAGTGTTCGTGGTAGGTAAGTGTATCAACAACCGTACTCGTGGCTGTAAAAAGTAAGTTGTTCGTAAGCCCATTTACCCTCATTCGTAAAGGCGAAAAAGAATAGTTGTTGTTTTGAGGAGATAAAACGGTATTTGGTGCTGTAAGGATGAACTGAAAAAAGCCATTGCTGTCTGTTAATTGCGTATTGCCCAAACTATCCTGAATAATAATGTTGGCAAGGCCAGTTCCTGTGTTGCTGATAACCCTGCCGACAATCACGGTATCTATATACCGCGGATTTACAGGCTTGGGCGTATTGTTTTGTTTGGTACAACCGATGAATAATAAAGGGATGCACCACAAAAAGAAGCAGTTCGAAAAGTATTGTTTGATGAACATAATCGTACCTTTTTAGCGATTTAGCTAGCAATCGGTAGTGGTTGCAAGCATTTAATTAGGTAAATATAGATATAAAAAAAGCCCTCGAAATAGACTAAGTCATTTTCAAGGGCTTTAAATTTCACTTTTATTGATTACCTAAGCACTGGTAATAATTGATTTCCCGTTGCTAATTACGCCTAAAACACCACCACAAGAAAGCACATAGTACACAAAATACTCGGTTTTTGGTAAAAGGTTATTAAACACTTTATAACGGGTTCCAAAACTATTTACAATACACCTAGTACCAATAGGGGTATATACACTGCCATCGGTCGTAATGTTAAAACCCATGGGCAATTGCACACCCTCACTTACAATTACAGTATAACCCACTTTAAGGCCAAATGAATTACAACTAGTAACAATCTGCCTGGCTACATTCCCTTGAAGTACTCTAATGTTTTGAGCAGTACCTCCGGCGGCAATTAAGGTAGCATAATCGATACTTTCACTCAATAAAGGCAGTGTACTCAATTTTAGTATTTCAATATCGCCCAATGCAATACTATTTATATAAGGTGCAAATGCAAGTACACAATTATAAAGTGCTTTTTTAGAGGTTAAAAAAGCACTACGTTTAAGTATCCCACCTAGTTTATACGCGGCTTGTGCATTTAGATAAGTGGTAACGATAAGTGCAATGGCAACAGCCGTGTAGGGCAACACACCCTTAAAAATGAGTGGGGCACCTGTTACTGCTTCGCTCATTGCTTGTGTTCTTTTTGCAATTTCTGCTTGTTTAATTTTTTTTATCAAAGCGATGCTTACTGCATCTAATTTACTCTTTTTCATTTTCTTTATTTTTTTGATGAAAACATTTTATTTTTTCACAACTATCAATATGCTTTGTTTATTACCCACTAATTGTGGTACCCTTTTTTATGCATAAAATATAAAAAAGGAGAAATTTGTCGAAAAGTGGCGCATGTTTATCATAAAGTGGCGCATGTTTGGCGTAAATCAGAACTGTTTTATGAACGAAATGCGCCTATTTTTATAAAAAAAGACCTGTGTTACTAAAGATGTTCACTTTTTTATGATAAACCAGAGAAATCGGTCTAAAATATGCGCCACTTTAGTATAAAATCGGGCGATTTTTAATAAACCTGCGCCACTTTAGGGTAAAATGGAGCTATTTTTTTCTTTATCTCCTAAATAAAAAACTATATGGGCGGATGTGCAGAAGCTTGAGAAGGATAAACAGTACCATTTACAAGCGTAAGAAGCGGATGGTAACCATTTGTTAGATAATACATTTCCTGTTTTTTTGAAAACACAAAAGTCCTACGGTATTTATTTGAAATGTTATAGAATAATTTTTATTTGTTGTATAATTCATCGTTTTTGATTTTTTAGAAGCCAAAGGAGTGGTTTCCTTACCCATATTTACTAGAAAATAGGTAGGGTTATTTGGCGTCAAGAAAAAAGTAAGGAAGCGAGTTTTATGGTATCAAGAGGAGTTAGGTAAAATGGATAAGAGGGTACTCAACAATTTCAATATAGTATAGGATACCTTGCACTTATCTATGGCGTATGATGATGGCAATTTGAGTGTAGTGATTTCCAATGAAGGACTGAAACAAGCAGAACAAATAATTAACTGGGTAGAAACTAAGCAGGAACAAACAAGCAATTAAGGAATAATTTACAATGGATTAGAGGCAAAAGTTGGAAGTTGTGAGACTGAAAGCTTTTGACCTTTTTTATTGGCTTATACAGTATTCATCAAAACCTAATATATTTGAACGAAATAAAATTGATTATTGATATAAACGTATAACAAACATATTATTTAACGCATTGCGTTGCTAACAGCTTCTCTTCGGATAAAACCTGAGAATTTTTAAACGAGAAAGAAGAAGCAGTTCGAGCGATGCATCCGAAAGGGTGCATCCTTTTGCTGTTTTCTATCTTTCTCAGGTTCTCTCAGGTACCTTTCCGAAGTAGAATAATAAGCGGAGGATTGCACCTATTTTTTTTCTCCTCTTTTATTCTATCGAAACATTGGTAATGCAGTTGCAACAACTGCTTATGAAACTATTAAATGCTTTACAAAACACACTACAAAAAGAACCCAACTACGTTACTGATGACGGCGAAATGAAGAAATGGGTAGTTATTGAAAAAGCCCATGAAGTTGATGCTGATTTGCTTGGCTTGTTGCTAGACGACCCAGAACTGAAAGCAGCTTTTTTCAAGGAGATAAAAGGAGCTTTGGTATTTAACCAATCTTTCTTTGTTCAATTTTTGGAGCAAAAGAATTATTTGAATGATAGTTATACGGCTTATAAAAACAAAGTAGGCTTAACCATAGATGGAAAATATTTGAAGCAACGAAATGAAATTGCATTGGTTTGGCCTTTTAAAGACTGCATTCTGGAAGGCGGACAAAGCCGTGAAGAAGACAAAAGGGAAGAGATATTCTTTAATGAAACGTTAGCGCAAGACGAAATAACCCAACTACTAGAACCCAAGGTTTTGACAAATGCAAAACGCTACACCGCCGAAGGCGTAATTCCCCTTTTTGGAGGGGTGCCCGAAGGGCGGGGTGGTTTCAACCGAAACGAAAACGGAACGATTACCGACAATTTAATAATTAAAGGGAATAATCTGTTAGCACTTCATTCTTTAAAGAAGGAGTTTACAGGGAAGGTAAAACTGATTTATATAGACCCGCCATATAATACAGGGAATGATGGATTCAATTACAACGATAGCTTTACACATTCCTCTTGGTTGACGTTCATTAAAAATAGATTAGAGGTTGCAAAAGAGCTTTTAATCGATGGGGGTTTAATTATTGTTCAAATTGATGCTTCAAGGAACAATAAAAATGGAAGAGTTGGAGCTCCAGAGTTACCTTATTTACATATAATACTAGATGAAATCTTTGAAAGAAAAAATTACATAGGACACCTACATTGGAAAAAGAAAAAACAACCTTCTTTTTTATCAAAAATAGCAGGTGTAATGGAATCAATTATTATTTATTCAAATAATGAAAGTAAGGTTGATAAATTACAATTAGGAAACATATCAGATAGTACAACAAGGATTGATAATTCTGATAATAATATTTCCGAAATGATATTGAATTCTGGAATAAAATATATGGGCGATCCTAACACAATTATTCCAAAAGGGATTTACAAAAACAAGACAATGTCAACTGAATTTTTAAGTGATGTTATTGTGAAAGATGGTAGAACTACGAAAGAAACAAGGGTAAAAGCAAAATTCAGAACATCTCAAACTCAAATTACTAAATTTTGTGAGAGTGATTTGATATATATAACTGAAAAGAATTCTCTTAGAAGATTTAAAAGTGAAGAAGAAAAAGAAAAAGGTAAAACAATCACAGATTTATTGCTAGATTGGGGTCAAAATCAAGATGCAACAGACGAATTAAGAAAATTATTTAAGATATCTGATGATTCAAAACCGTTTGATACACCAAAACCAGAATTGTTGCTACATAATCTTATCTCTTGTTGTACAGAAGAGGATGATTTAGTACTTGATTTTTTTGCGGGTAGTGGAACTACACAAGCTGTAGCACATAAACTAAAAAGACAATATATTGGAGTTGAGCAGTTAGATTATATTGAAACAATACTTGTTGAGAGATTAAAAAAAGTTATTGCAGGTGAACAAGGAGGAATTAGCGAATCGGTAGAATGGAAAGGAGGTGGTGAATTTGTTTATCTCGAACTTAAAAAATATAATCAAACATTTATTGAACAAATAGAAGCAGCCAAAGACACAGAGACAATACTAGGAATATGGGAGGGTATGAAAGCAAAGTCTTTCCTTAACTACAATGTAGATATACAAAAGCAAGAAGCATATATTGAAGACTTTAAAGCCTTGCCATTAGCCCAACAGAAACAACATTTGGTGGAACTGTTGGATAAAAACCAATTGTATGTAAACCTGTCTTCGCTAAATGATAATGACTTTACTGTTACCGATGAAGAGAAGAAGGTGACTAAAGACTTTTATGGGAAGGTCTGAACCAATTGTCTGAACCAAGATTTAAAAGATTATAGGATTGCCAAGATTTTATTGTGTTATCTTGGAAATCTTTTCATCTTGGAAAATCTTGGTTGAGAAATTATAAATTGTCTGAACCAAGATTAAAAAGATTATGGGATTAGCAAGATTATATTGTGTTATCTTGGAAATCTTTTCATCTTGGAAGATCTTGGTTGAGACAATTACATCGGTCGAGAGTTTCCATTTAAATTATTAGTTATGATGGTCAAAGAACAACAGGATAAAGTTACTGGGGTGATTATTGGTTGTGCAATGGAAGTTCACAATACGCTGGGTAACGGTTTTCAAGAGGTGATATATCAAAGATGTTTATCGCTTGAACTCAATATAAAAGGGATGGAACATAGTAGAGAAGTGGAGATGCCCATTTTTTATAAAGGCAATGATGTGGGTTTGCGTAGAGCCGACTTTTTGGTGATGGGTGAAATAATGGTTGAGTTGAAAGCAATCATTCTTTTGGAAGATGTTCATTTGGCACAGGCACTTAATTATTTAGAAGCATATAAACTGCAAACGGGCTTGCTTATAAATTTTGGCGCAAAGAGTTTACAAGTTAAAAGGATATTTAATAAAAAGTTTGTGATTGTCTGAACCAAGATTATAAATTGTCTGAACCAAGATTTTTCAAGATGAAAAGATTATCAAGATTTTATTGTAAAATCTTGGCAATCCTATAATCTTTCTAATCTTGGTTCAGACAGACAATTGGTTCAGACAAGGGTAAACAACAAATAAAACAGTTATGGCATTTTTGTATGATAAGCTAATAGAAGAATTTGGTAAAAGAGAAATTGCCCGTGTTCCTGTTCCCAATTTTATCACTGATAATCTGAAACCAGGATATGGTCAAAGACCTTATCAAATAGAGTCGTTTCAGCGGTTTATTCTTTGTCATACAGAAGACTTTGCTGGCAAGCCCAAAAAGCCAATGCACTTATTGTACAACATGGCAACAGGTAGCGGTAAAACTTTAGTAATGGCTGGACTGATGCTGTACTTGTATGAAAAAGGGTATCGGAACTTCTTGTTTTTTGTAAACTCAAACAATATCATTAAGAAAACAAAAGACAACTTTTTAAATCCTCAAGCTTCAAAGTATTTATTCAATAGCAAAATAGTTATTGACGGTAAAGAGGTGTGCATAAAGGAAACCGACACCTTTGAAAGTGCTGATGCCCAAAATATCAATATTAAGTTTACTACCATTCAGCAACTTCATATTGACCTAAACAACACAAAAGAAAACAGCGTTACCTATGAAGATTTTAAGGACACTAAAATGGTGTTAATTGCTGACGAAGCACATCATTTAAGTTCGGCAACAAAAAACAATGGCGACCTATTTGGTAGTTGGGAAGGCACAGTAATGGAAATATTGAGGCAGAATTTTGATAACATACTATTAGAATTTACTGCTACGCTTGATTATGACAATGCTGAAATATTAAAGAAGTATCAAGACAAGGTAATTTTTAAGTATGACCTTGCCCAATTTAGAATAGACAAGTATTCTAAGGAAATAAATCTGGTTAGGTCTTTATATGATGAGCAAGAACGCATTGTACAGGCATTGATTTTAAACTTGTATCGTCAAGTATTAGCCACATCCAATAATATAAACCTTAAACCTGTTATCCTCTTTAAGGCCAAGAAAACGATTAAAGAATCCGAACAGAATAAGGTAAACTTTCATCATTTAATAGACATGCTTTCTGCTTATTTAATTGACCAAATAAGAGAAACTGCAACAGTACCCATCGTTCAAAAAGCATTCAGTTTCTTTGATTCAAAAAGTATCTCATCGGCAGAAATAGTAAGAAGGATACAATCAAATTTCCGTTTCGAGAATTGCATCAGTGCAAATAATGATGAAGAAGCAGAGAAGAATCAATTGCTTTTAAACACCTTGGAAGATGAAAACAACCCTATCCGTGCTGTTTTTGCAGTACAGAAATTGAATGAAGGATGGGATGTATTGAATTTGTTTGATATTGTCCGTTTATATGAAGGACAAAATACAGGCGGTACAAATACTACAGTTGGGGCAACAACATTGTCGGAAGCGCAATTGATAGGTAGAGGTGCAAGGTATTTTCCATTTGCAATGGAAGCAGGGCAGGATAAATACACAAGAAAATATGATGACGACCAAACCAATGATTTAAAAATACTAGAGGAGCTGTATTATCACACAAAAGAAGATAGCCGATATATCTCGGAGTTAAAGAAAGCCCTTGTTTTATCAGGAATTTATGAGGATGAAGATAATTTGGTAACTAAACAACTTTCCTTAAAACTAGAGTTTAAGGAAAGCGATTTTTATAAAACTGGTAAAGTTGTATACAATAAGAAGGTAGAAAAGAGTTATGGCAATGTAAAGTCGTTTGCTGACTTTGGCGTTTCAAAGAGAAACTTTACATATACGCTTTCTTCTGGTGGGGGTAAAATGACTAATGTTTTTAAAGCTGAAGAAGAATTATCAATAGATACAACAGAAAGCAAAGACATCAAACTTACTGCTATTCCAAAACATATTATTCGTTTTGCATTGACACAAAACCCGTACTTCTATTTCGAGAGTTTAGAGGAAAAACCATTTCCAAATATTGGTTCACTATCAAACTTTATTGAAAGCACAGATTATCTAGGAAGTTTAGAAATTACTTTTAATGGTACTAAAGCAAGATTAGCAGAAATAACAAACAGTGATTATTTACATGCAATTCAAGGTTTATTGCAAAATATTGAATTAGAGATAAAGTCAAATTTAATAGAGTTTGAAGGTTCGGATTATGTAAAAGAGTATGTTCATAAGGTTTTTAAAGACAAGGAAATAAAAGTCCCAAAAGGAAGTGAAAGAGAGGATGGTCAAGAAGCTTTGGTTTTACATGAACCTTGGTATGTATATAATGCAAACTATGGAACAAGTGAAGAAAAGGCATTTGTAAAAATGTTTAAAAAACGTTTTGAATTGTTCTCAAGCAAATTCACCAATATTTATTTAATACGTAACGAAAGAGAGTTAAAAATAATTGATAAGCTAGGCAGGGCATTTGAACCAGATTTTATATTGTTCTGCAAAGAAAAAGACAAAAAAGACCTGACCTATCAAGTATTTATTGAACCTAAAGGGGCTCATTTGATTGCAAATGATAAATGGAAAGAGGAATTTCTTCAGCAAATTAGGAAAGAAGAAATGACCATCAAAATAGATTCAGATAACTATCTAATTACGGGTGTACCATTCTATAATTATGAGAATGAAAATGAGTTTGGGAGAGTTTTGGAAGGGACGTTGAAAGTGTAGGGATACGCATCTAGTCCCATCTCTCATCTAGTCCACCTTATACTTGCTACAATCTAAATTGGCTAGAACACCACCTGTAGCGTGTGTATTAGCTAAGATAGTTTCCTATATATTTACAATATGTCTGTTCAAAAATAAAAGGTTGGCATTGCAGCTATAACCTACCTATTCATTTTACTTGGCAATAAATTAATCAACCGGTTGATAGCAAACCACTTTAGGCAATTGTATTAAAAATGGCTGGTTTAATTGCATAGAACTTACTTTAGTAAAAACCAAGAAAATCTACATCTCTTCTACTCCAAACCATAATTATACAACAATTAAACACAATTATCAAACAAAAATCGGAGGATGTGCATCGACTTTTGCCGTTCATAATATGATGGCTATGAAAGTTGCCTTTTTCTTCCATATAAAAGAAGTACTCCCATTTCATGCTTGCAAAGGTTTTCTTAGAGCTGGTTGATGCTACTAATGGCGTTCAATTAAGCCTCCATACTTCTTGTAAAGTTTCCTACCCGATTGAAGAATTATGATCGCAAATTGAGGGCAGACTTTTCCTATTACAATAGGATTTCGGTTATTGAAATAACCAACAATTCATAAATAACCACCATAAATAATTGTAAAGGATTACTTAAAAAATAAGTAAAAATTATACAACGTGAATTTAAGAAAGCCCTCAAGGTGACTCAAATTATTTTGAAGACTTTTATGTAGTTTAAAATTAAAGAAAAGCATTATGAAAGCGTTTTTTACAAATCCTCGTAATTGTTATGTACTTATCATAAGATCGATAATCTTGTTTATTAAATTGATACGTACTACCCATTCGTTAAATTTTGCCAACAGGTTGTTGGTTCTGCTATTGTTAATAAGTAATTGCTTTGGTACTGCTTTGGGGCAAACCACCTACAACCTTGTTACCTCTACAGCAGGTTTACTGTCGGGTGCCAATTACTTAATCGTAAACACTACTACCAACGGTACAGGATATGCGTTAGGCTATCAGAATACCAGTAACAGACCACTAGCAACTATCACGGTATCTGCCAATTCCATAACCGCAACGGCTGCAACAACCAACTTGGATGTGACCAACCCTTATCAGATTACTTTGGGCGGAAGTACAGGCGCATGGACGTTATACGATGCCGTAAACTCGGGCTATTTATATGCAGGTAGCAATAGTTCTGCTCAACTAAAAAGTAATGTTGCAGTAAAAAACTGGACTATCTCTTTTTTGTCAAATGTGGCTATACTCACTTGTACTACGGGAGCGTATGCGTATAATATTCTCCGTTACAATAGTACAAGTGGGTTGTTTTCTTGTTATGCCACAACACAAGCGAGTGTATATTTATACCAGGCAGCGTCACCCAATTACTATTGGAATGGCAGTAATACAACAGCCTATAATAATACTTGGAACAATACAGGTACCAATTGGTCGCAACCTACTTCCGTTACAACCTTGAATGCGGTTTGGCCAACTACGGCAGGTATTTACAATGCCAATTTTAATAGTGCCACTGCCCCAACTATTATTACGATTCCGGGTACAATTGTCTATCCACCAAGTACTATCAATATAGGTACAAGTAATTACACGTTTACCACTGTTGGTGCGACAGCAGGAACTGTTGCTTCCCCGATAACACTCAATGCAAATACATTAACACTATCGCCCATAAGTACTGCGAACCTTGTGTTGTCAGGAGCAATAAGTGGATTAGGCTCACTAGCCATTAATGGGGGAGGAACAGCTACTGCCAATGGAGGAGTACTTCGGTTACAAGGGGCAAATAGTTATTCCGGTATATCTAATGTAGGGGCTTCTGCTACCAATGCAGCAATATTGCAATTGGATGCAGGAGGAACAATTTCAAGTTCATCATTGAGTGTTTCTAGCAATAGTCAATTGTATCTAAATACTTCGGGTATTACGTATACCAACGCAGGAACGCTTACTTTGAATGGCAATGGAAATACTATCAATGTAGGGGCATTAAAATTGTTGAATCCATCTGTGGGAACTGTTTGGAATGGTGCAGTTACGTTGGGCAGTAATGCAGGTGTTAATATATCGGGGGCTACAAGTACATTCACCTTGGGTGGCATTGTTACAATTGGCACAAACACGTTAACCAAATCAGGAACAGGTACACTGATATTGAATAAATCAGGTAATACAGGTTTGATAGGTAGTAGTATAGCTGCAACTGGAGGAATGATCCAATTGGGTGCAGCTAATGTTATCCCCGATGCAACTGCCGTTTCGGTAGTAGGGGCAACGTTTGACTTGAATGGATTTAGCGAAACAATCGGCTCTGTTTCCGGTTCGGGTACGTTAACGAATTCAACTGTAACACCTTCAATTTTATCTGTTGGGGCGGATAATTTAAGCCAGTCTTTTAGTGGTGTTATTGCAGGTGGAGGCAATTTGAGTATCATCAAAATGGGTACAGGCACACAAACGCTTAGTGGCACACAAACCTACATCGGTGGGTTGTCTGTTAATAATGGCTATGTGGCTATCGCCACTGAAAATAACCTGATTGGAACTGCAGGAAGTGTGGTGTTGAATGGGGGAGGAGTAGCAACAGTTGGCACAATCAACATAAATAGTAGTCGAAACTACAGCCTTGGAAGTAATGGCGGGTATTTTGATGCAACCAATGGCACTATGATACTTACAAACCCCTTGTTGTTTTCGGGATCAACAACAAATAGTAATTTGAACGTCGTTGGAGGTACCTTGCAAATGGCAAGCAGTAATAGACTACCTACGAATGGTTTGGGTATTGTTTTGAATATGAGTAATATAACTAATGCACAGCTAGATTTAAATGGAACAAACCAAACGTTTGCCACATTGAATGGCGGGGGTATTGTTGGAGGAAATATTACAAATTCAACAGGGACGGCCACGCTCACAGTAGGAAATGCTGCTGCAAATTATTCATCCACTTATGCAGGTATTATTGGAGGAGTGGGTGTGAATCTAATAAAACAAGCAACAGGTACTTTAACGCTTTCAGGAATAAATACCTACACAGGAACGACCACCATCAATGCAGGGACGCTTGCACTAACAGGAAGTTTGGCTGCTGGTAATGCAGTAA
>CAISCV010000050.1 GCA_903883945.1 uncultured Chitinophagaceae bacterium
GTCATCCAAACAAAAATAAATACAATCATCAGTACGTACAATTTCGAGAACCCTTCTCTGAGTGTGCCTTTTCTCGTAGATTTATATAAAGCTATCAAAGCATTACCAGAAAGTAACTGGCGTAATAAAAAGCTAGAAGAAGTACAAGCGATTATAGAGGCTTGCAGTGGATTGTTTACAGAAGCTACTACCAGCCAACAATCAGTAGCACAAGGGGATGCACTTAAAGTGTCTCTATTTTTGAATAATCGTTCTTCTTCCAACATTATTCTGCAACATTTATCAGTAGAGGGGTGGGATAGTACGTTGAATATTCCTTTGGGCATAAATCATAATGTTCCTATCAATCATACAATTACTGTTGCAAACAATCAAAAGATTTCGCAGCCCTATTGGTTAGAATATCCTCTGGACGGTGGCAGTTTTGATGTTCGAGACCAGAATCTGATAGGCAAAGCAGAGAATGAGGCGGCTTTTCAGGTAACGTTTACAGTTTCTATTGAGAGACAACCTTTCACCATAAAAAGACCAGTACAATACAAAGTAGTGGATGCTGCAAAAGGAGAAATCTATCAACCAATAGCCGTTCTTCCTAAAATTGAATTGAATTATACCAAAGACAATTATGTATCTATTAATAGTGCACCCGTAAAAACGGAGGTACACGTTAAATCTAATGTAAAAGATAGTGTTTTATATATTGTAAATCAACAGTTTAGTGAGAACTGGTTTTGTAGCGAAAAAGAAATGAAATTTAGTCCTTCTACCAACTCCGAAATTAATTGGAACGGCACCTTCTCTCCCCACAATAAGAACAGCAATGCTACAGAAGTAACGAGTCTTACTGCTAACAATGGTTTGTACAACAGCTACACCAAAACAATAGCCTACGATCATATTCCGACCATTACTTATTTTCCGAGAGCAAAAGCCAATCTGGTAAAGGTAGATTGTAAAATTGTTGGCAAGAAGGTAGGGTACATGGTAGGTGCTGGCGATAAAATACCCGATGCCTTGCTTAGTATGGGGTATGATGTAAAAATACTGACCGAAGCCGACATTAATGTCCCTAATCTAAAACAATTTGATGCCATTGTTACCGGAATCAGGGCCTATAACCTATTGGAATGGTTAACGAATAAGAATGATATTCTGATGGATTATGTAAAAGATGGCGGCAATCTGATTGTTCAATATGCAAAAAGCAATCAGATTGATATTAATAATAAGAATATCAAAGTTGGGCCTTATCCTTTTGCAGTAAATAGATTAACTAGGGTAACAGAAGAAGATGCCCCTGTACATTTCTTATTGCCCAACAATCCGTTACTCAATTTCCCGAATAAGATAACAGACAAAGACTTTGAAGGGTGGACACAAGAACGGAGTACCTACGAAGCGGAGAAAATAGACCCACACTATGAAGCTGTTTTAGGAATGAAGGATAGTGGCGAAAAATTAGAGTCAAATGGTAGTTTAATTACTACCCAATATGGCAAAGGAAGGTTTACTTATGTGAGTCTTGTTTTATTCAGGCAACTTCCCGCAGGTGTGCCCGGTGCCTACCGGTTAATGGCAAACCTGATTGCGCATTAGGATGCAGGTTTCAGGATACAGGATACAGGATACAAGTTTCAAGTTTCAAGTTTCAAGATACAAGCAACCTGTAACTATTAAAATTATGAACAAACGAAGAGGAATAGGCGTATTTGGAATTGTATTAATTGCCCTTATCATAGGTGAATTCTTAAAGAATGTTCGGATTGGATTAATCATTGGCTTGGCATTGGGTTTGTTAGCTAGTGGA
Source organism: uncultured Chitinophagaceae bacterium (assembly GCA_903883945.1). Lineage (GTDB taxonomy): Bacteria > Bacteroidota > Bacteroidia > Chitinophagales > Chitinophagaceae > Parasediminibacterium. The sequence goes on from CAISCV010000050.1 coordinate 1,808, forward strand.
ATGCTACAAAAAATCGAGAAATAATTGCAATTATAAAGTTTATCCAACATCACATGTCGTTTATCCAACATCATCTGTCGAAATTCCAACGTCGGGAATCGACTATTTAATAAGGGTAGTTGTCTTTTCTAAAAGGATAGCGATTATCCCCAAAAGGAATAGGTAAAAGCATTAATAGTAGAAACTGCCGTATGCCAACAAGCAATTACAGGGGTGTAGATCCAGCGAAATAATTAACTAATTCTACTTCCAGTAGCTTACATCGGGCATACATCTGTAACAACAATCTCTTCTTTATCTTTAGTAAGGATGGCTTTGCCTTTTTCTATGGTTACAATCCAGAGGCTATCAAAATCTTGGTCATCCCAACTAAGTGCCTCTTCAATGCCTAGCGCTTTCACAATGGGTGCAATTGCTTTATGTTCCCATATAACCAACACTACTCCTTTTTGCTTTAAAATCTCTGTTGCTAACTCCGTCGATTGTTTCTCTTCAAATTTGGTATCCAGTGTAAGGTTATACTTCACAGCTAGTGGCACGGCTGTCTCAAACATCCTGCAATGCTTTGTTTCTGTACCTAAGGCCAGCGCAGATACGTATATATGGTTAGGAACGCCAAATTTCTTATCTATCACACGAGGCAATTGCAATGATCGGTTAAAGCCCGCGCAAGTGAGGTTGCTGCCCTTCTTTGGTTTTTCACCGTGTCTTAAGAACACTACTTTCAAAGGCACATCCTGTTGTTGGGCAAATGTTCCAGTGCTATAAACTAGTACTACAAACAGGGCAATCATTACTTTACGCATCTTCTTTCAATTATGTTAGAGACCAAAAGTAGGGGAGTGCATCATTGGCATAAGTTAACCAGTGAAATGGTAACAATAAATTAATATTTATCCCGTATATAAAATGAAGTTATCAAGCATGAGTAATCGGTTTTATTCGCTTTACATTACTTTAAATAATTGCGTATGAAACAGGCTGAAACTTCATTTTTAAGTAATAATTCTTCTTATAGTTGTATTTATACAACAAAAAGAGTAAAATTTACCTGAATGCTCCCAACCTTATAAATTATAGTTGTTGGCTAACCCTTAGTTTTGCGCCCAATTAAATAAAATTTTTCTAACAGATGATTAGTGCAAGGAATGTAACCCTCGCTTTTGGTAAAAGGGTATTGTTTGATGATGTAAACATCAATTTTATAAAAGGTAACTGTTATGGTATTATTGGCGCAAATGGTGCGGGCAAGAGTACATTTATGAAAATATTGGCGGGCGAAATAGAACCCAATAAAGGTACTGTTGATATTACGCCCGGAGAACGGTTGGCTGTATTAAATCAGAATCAGTTTGCCTTCGACAATGAAACGGTCTTGAATACCGTTTTGATGGGTCACAAGAAAATGATGGAAGTAATGCAGAAAAAAGATGCCATCTACATGGATCCTGATGCCACTGAAGAAGATTACATGCGTGCTAGCGAACTAGAAGGGGAGTTTGGTGAGATGGGTGGTTATACGGCAGAAAGCGATGCTGGAACTTTGTTGGGTAGCTTGGGTATTGCAGATGCCATGCACCAAAGCCTGATGAAAGATATACCGAGCAATATGAAAGTGCGGGTGTTATTGGCACAGGCATTGTTTGGCAATCCGGATATCTTATTGTTGGATGAACCTACCAATGGCTTGGATATAGAAACAATTGGGTGGTTAGAAAACTTTTTGGCCGACTATCAGAACATCGTGTTAGTGGTTAGTCACGACCGTCACTTTTTGGATACCGTATGTACACACGTTTCGGATGTAGACAGAAGCAAGATAAAAACCTACACGGGCAACTATACCTTCTGGTATGAGAGTAGCCAGTTGGCTGCCAGGCAATTGAATGATAAGAATAAAAAGAATGAAGATAAGCGTGCCGCATTGTTAGATTTCATCGCTCGTTTCTCGGCGAATGCCTCTAAAAGTAAACAAGCTACCAGCCGTAAGAAAGCTTTGGAGAAGTTGACCATAGAAGATATTGAGCCTAGTAATCGTAAATATCCTGGCATTATCTTTCAACCATTGAGGGAGGTTGGTAATCAGATATTGAACATAGAAAACTTAAAACGAACGGTTGATGGAAGAACGCTGTTCGACAAAGTTAGTTTCAGCGTTAATAAAGGAGATAAGATTGCCTTTTTAAGTAAAGATCCATCGGCTATCACTAGTTTCTTCGAAATAATCAATGATAATATGTTGGCCGACAGTGGTAAGTTCGAATGGGGAACGACTGTTACCAAAGCATACCTACCGGTAGAACACAATGAGTTCTTTAAGAAAGGGGATACCTTATTGGATTGGTTACGCGATTTTGTACCTGCACACATTACTGATGCCGATGAACCTTTTTTGAGGGGATTCTTTGGTAAGATGTTGTTTAGCGGAGATGATATCAGTAAAAAAACAAACGTTTTAAGTGGAGGAGAGAAAGTTCGTTGTATGGTAAGTAGAATGATGTTGCAAAATCCCAACTGTGTCGTGCTCGATCAGCCTACCAATCACTTGGATCTCGAAAGTATCCAAAGCTTCAATGAAGGTTGTAATACATTCCCAGGAATTGTTTTATTAACGTCGCATGACCATACATTTATGCAAACAGTTGCTAACCGAATTATAGAATTGACCCCTAAAGGTGCAATAGATAGGTTGATGACTTTTGATGAATACTTAGAAGATAAAAGAGTGAAGGAACTGAGAATAGAGATGTATGCTTAATCGTATACATCTTTTTTGCTAGATGAGATAGAACGCGTTAAAAAAAGAACAGAAGGTATATCAATTGGCGAAGGTAGTCTCCCGGATGTTCAAAATTTAAGCAATAAGATGATTTCCGAGATATAAACAAACCGTTGGAAGTAAAGCGAAAATTAATGCATTAGTATTAATTTATTGTGTATCTACAGCGAAACTGTATTAAATGGTATCATTGCAGATAGATGCGCTTTTTAAGTTGGGTTTAATTGATAATAAAAAGATAGTACAATTTTTTATCAAATTAAACGGATAAGCGTTATCATTGTTGAAATAAATCATTTTTAACTCATATAATTTGAATTAATTCGCCCACTATTAACCAATATGAAGATACTATTACTTTCATTACTTCTGTTCTTGCTGTGTGTCAGCGGGTATGCTCAAAGTGATGGATACTTGTCGGAAAGTGGCACCAATAGTACGATGTTAATCAAACTCAACAAAATAACCAAAGAAGTCGTTTACAATTATTCATTTTGCAACGAAGTAAAAGACATTACTGTATTCACAGATTTAAGTAAAATCATTTTAGTAGACTTAGTAACTATTTATTTTGATGAGTATGGAAATATGGTTACTAGAGAACGAGAAATTAAAAAAACTGCTACCAAGCTTGTAGATTCTTTTTACTATGATTCTAGTAATCGGTTAGCTGAAATCTCATCTACTTCTATTCTCAACAACCAAGAGACCAATGTAGGCCACACGACTTATCAATATGGCGATAATGGCAAAATTGCACTGATAAATACACTTTACAGGTTGTCTAATGGAATGACAAAAAATTCTGAGACAAAAAATGTGTATAATAAAAAGAATCTGCTGGTAGAAGTATGGAAACAAAGCAATCTAAGTAAATTAATGTTGGCTGAGCGATACTATTATGATAGAAAGGGTCGGGTAAAAAAGATTGATTATTTTAACGACAATTATTCCGCAGTATTTTATTACCACAGAAGGAGAACCAAGATAATTACCGACAATGACCGCGACGACTACCACAATGCAACTATTTATTACAGTAGTCACCATAAATGTAGAAAATATATTTATGGCGATGAAACCAATGAGTTTTATTACAATACTGATGGCACCATGTCTGAGAGTAAATCTCATTATAATGGAAACATGGTTTCCATAACCCAACACCATTATTATAAAGATTAATAAAACGTTTTTCCCTCAATTTGGTGTACTGTACTATTTTACAGTGTAATGAGATATTTGTGTGAACAAGCCATTTATGAAAGTATCTTTTGCACAAATTTAGAGGTTACGATTATATTTAAATGACATTTGGGGGGTGCATGGATATCCCACTGACTACATCTCCAACCGTATTGGTTTCAATGAGTTAAAAGACGGTTTCCATTCATAGTTAAATCCTTTATAAGGTGTTTAATTTCTACACTGTTAAAAGCCTTAGCCTTGTTTGTTTTTTAAGAGCTCAATAATCATTTCTAGTTTTTCTACTTCAATCTTACTAAGCTGAACTTGTAATGCTTCGATCTCTTTTTTTGCATCAATATTTGTTTGGTAATCATTCTCTGCCTGTATTCTGTCGCGTTGGTTTTGTCGATTTTGAGACATCATTATAATAGGAGCTGCATAAGCGGCCTGAGTAGAGAAAATCAAATTGAGAAGAATGAAGGGATACACATCCCAATGAGAAACAAATCCCACTACATTTAAGGTCATCCAGATAACTACTATTATAGTTTGCCAGATAATGAAAGACCAAGAACCCATTCCGTTTGCAACTGTATCTGCAATTTTGTCTCCAAAACTAAGGGTCTCTTTGTGACGTTGATGCCAGTCTTTATTTTGCATATCTTTTTTCAGCAAATCTATGAGAAAATATCTGTTGCGTTGCTTTCGTAGATCTATGTTTATTATTTCTGGTTTTATTAGGTATGATTTTAGTAATAATCTATCTCGGACTCTTGTTATAATTTATTATAAAACAGCCTTTAAAGAAAGCACCAATTCTGAATATCTTCCAACTACAAGCCATTTCGAAAAGACTAATGTTAGCTAATACAAGGCATTTCCTTGCCAATAAAGTCAATCATAAACTCTCCCCCAATTTAATTAGTCCATTTGTTAAGATAACGTTTGTCAATAATCTTATTTGTTGGATTTAAAGCATCCATTAAATAGTCAGGTTGTGAGTCAATTGGATTTTAGAATTAATCCCTAATAATTCGGATGATGCACCCTTTGCACAGTCCATTATTTTCGAAACTAAAAATATGACCTCTCCCTCAATAACATTCAGAAAAAAACAAGAAGTGGAGTATTAAGATACTTTGTTTTCTCTATTTGTTTTGAATTATCTTGTATTCATTACTAACTAACAATTAATAACTTACACCTGCCATATCGTCGCAATCAATATTAGGTATTAGCTTTGCTATGTTGTACCAAATTAAAATTTTAAGGTTATGAACACAAAAACAATCACATTAATAGTAATCACCGCTTTTGTACTACTACTAGGAGGCTGTGGATGTAGCAGTTATAATGGACTAGTCTCAGGCGATCAGGGAGTAAAAAGATCGTGGAGCGATGTAGAAACAAACTATCAACGTCGTGCAGATTTGTACAATAGTGTAATCAAAACCATAGAGGGTTCTGCAAACTTCGAGAAGAGTACATTAAAAGAGGTATTGGCCGCGAGGGCTAGTGCCACACAGATTAAAGTAGATATCAACGATCCTGCTACCCTTCAGAAGTTTCAGACTGCTCAGGGACAATTGCAGAGTTCTTTTGGTCGATTGATGGCTATTGCAGAATCTTATCCCGACCTCAAGACAACTAAGTCATTCCAAGATTTTCAAGCACAAATTGAGGGAACTGAAAACAGAATAAACATTGCCAGAAAAGATTATAACAGCGCTGTAGAAGGCTACAACTTGCAAGTAAGGCAGTTTCCAAATAATATATTTGCCGGAATGTTCCATTTCGGCGAGAAAGCCTACTACCAGGCAGATGCAGGTACAGAGAATGCTCCTGACATTAAATTTAATATAAAATAGTACAAAATTAGTTGACGGTTTCAGGTTATGGGTTGCAGGTTTCTAATATTAGTAACTAGTAACCCGAAAGCCGTAACCAATAATAAACTATAAATTTATGTTCAATCTTTTTAAACGTAAGGCAAAAGATTTCTTTTCACCACAAGAGAAGGAGCTAATAGTAGCTGCTATCAAAAAGTCAGAACATAGAACGAGTGGGGAGATAAGGGTATTTATAGAGAGCGAATGCACGGCTATTGATGCACTAAATAGAGCAATCGAAGTGTTTGAAGATTTAGAAATGTACAAAACCGAACAACAAAATGGGGTAGTCGTTTATGTCGCAATCAAAACAAGGAAATTGGCTATCTATGGAGATAAAGGTATTTATGAACGAGCTGGAGAAGCATTTTGGGATAAACAAGTAGAGAAGATGATTCACTTCTTTAAAAAAAATGATTACGCAGAGGGTATTGCTACTGTAGTAGAAGAAGTAGGCGAGGCGCTGCGAACCTTTTTCCCTTATGACAAAGAAAATGATGTAAATGAATTGCCTGATGACATTGTGTTTGGAAATTAAGTCATAAGTCATAAAGCTTACGGTATAAGAGGGAAGAGTTTATTGAAAAAGAATAGTTTATAATGAAGAAAGGTTTATTGATACTACTATTATTGGCAAGTAGCTGGTGCATAAATGCCCAGAAAGTAATACCACAACCAAATCCCCCAAGTTTGGTGGTAGACAACGCCCATATACTTTCTCCCGAAGAAAAAAATGCCTTAGAGCAGAAGTTAGTAGCATTGGATGACAGTACCTCCAACCAGATTGTCATAATAACGGTTCCAACGCTAGAGGACCAGCCCATTGAAGATGTAGCTGTGAATACCTTTAGAAGTTGGGGTATTGGTAATAAGAAAACCAATAATGGGGTGTTGATATTAGTTGCTGTAAATGATAGAAAAGTAAAGATTGAAGTTGGTTACGGCTTAGAAGGTGCTATACCAGACGTTACTTGCAAGGATATTATAGACAATTTTATTACCCCCAACTTTAAGCAAGCACAATACTTTAAAGGACTAGATGCTGCAACTGATAACCTCGCTAAAGCAGCTACAGGAGAATATAAACTTCAAACACAAGGTGAACGTGCGAGCGGTGGGAGCGGAATATTGGTTTTTATTATCATGATAATAATAGTATTTGTATTTATAGGTGGCAGTAGCGGCGGCGGCGGTGGTGGTGGACTATGGTTAGCGGGGCCATTGTTATTTTCGGGAGGAGGATTTGGGGGCGGTAATGATAGCAACAGCGGAGGTGGTTTCGGTGGCTTTGGTGGTGGAAGCAGTGGCGGCGGTGGTGCA
>CAISCV010000051.1 GCA_903883945.1 uncultured Chitinophagaceae bacterium
GGAATTAAACGAAGACTATCCGTAGGTAGTTGTTGGGCAACAGTTTGCTTTTGAGCATTGCCGCTAGCAAGTATTATTAAAAGAAAAACGATCAAACCCAAATATCTCATACTTCTTGTGTTGTTGATAGCAAATATCCGTTTAGATAAGCAAATAGATACAATTAAAAACCAATTTTCAAAAAAAGAAAAGGTTTCAAGTACTTAGTTATGATGAATAACTAAGTACCTGAAACCTAACAATTAAAACTGATATATTAATTTCTTATTTTACAAACTGAGAAACTGCTTTCTCACCATTGTTTTCTATAGTAACAATGTAACTTCCTTTTTTAAGTTTGCTTACATCAACTGTTGTTTGAGAAGCACCTGTTTGTAAGTTAGAAACAGAAACTGTTTTACCAGCAGCATTTACAATTTTAATAGAAGCACCAGCTAAAGCCTGAGCGTGACTTAAAGTAATGTTGTTAACAGCAGGGTTAGGGAATACAGTTAATTTCTTAGAAGAAACAGCAGTATTCAAAACTACGATAGCGCTGTAAGAGAAAGCACCATTTTTGTCAACCATTTTCAAACGATAGTAAGTAGTAGTCGCAGCAGCTGCCGTTTCAAATGAATAGCTGTTCAATCCTTTTGTATTTTTAGCAGTAACTGAACCTACAGTAGAGAAATTCTTTCTGTCTGTGCTAGCTTCAACTACAAATTGTTTTGCGTTGATTTCATTTACAGAAGTCCAATTAAGTTTAGCTGTATTGTTAACGATTGAACCGTTGAAAGACTGTAAAGAAACAGCAAGCGTAATTGGGTCTCCGTTTACTGATAGATTATGGTACCTGTCATTACCACCGCCAGTTTCAACATAATTTGTTTGAATTTCAAATAATGGATTGTCATTAGCACCTTTAATATTAGAAAAATCCAACACTATTTTATCCATTGGTGTACCTGTAGTATTAGTGAGGTTATAGGTACCAACACCAGTTAAAGTAGTTGTTGCTGCTGCTGTTCCATTGTCAACATGTGTCAACACCATTCCTGTTGAATCCCATGTTTTACCACCATCTAAGCTGTAAGAAATGGTATTTGTCTTAGACCCTTTGCTACTTGCAAACTCAGCATATTCAACTACAATATTCTTGTAGCCAGTTGTAGGTAAAGTCCATATAAATGCAGAATAAGGTGTTGCAATCTTCATGTAATTTGTGGCTCCTTTAGGAGTAACTTGTTGATTGATAGTGTCTGTTGTAGGATAGTTGCCAGTCACTACACTTGCTCCAGCTAAAGATAATGACGCGCCACCAATAGTAAAATCGGGAGTAAATAAATCAGTCTGAGCACCTGAAGCTGCATCAAAGCTCCAGAAATACAATAACTTACTAGATTGTGCAGTTGCACCTAAACTAATAACTACAAATAAAAGTGTAAATAATTTTCTCATAATGTTTATTTTTTGCAACATTAAAATTGTCTACACTAAAATAGCTATTGATAACAATTTGATAATATTAAGATATTAATAAATGTATTTAAACGAAACCCAATACCGTTAAGGATTTTGGCATATTATTAAGATATGATTTTTAATTAAGGCTTAACAATATGATAATATTGATAAAGTATTCAAGCTTAAATAAAGACAAGGATCTTTAGAAATTGTTACAGGATAAATTTAAATGGAATGAACGGTTTAAAAATAAGCATAATTAACCCTTTACTTTCATACTACAGTCCAAGATTGAAGCATTATATATAATAGCCCATGTTCTGAATGACCTTTACCTTTATCTTGAAGTTGAAGTGAGGATGACAGATTAGCTTAAACATTAATACACATAATTGGTATTAATAATCATAGGGGGATGTAATCATCATCTCATTGTAATATAAATTGTAAATTATTCCAAAGCTGATTATAACAGCCATTAACAACCCATAAATAACAAACATTACCCTTGTAGGTGGATGATTTAGGTTTACAAATTTTAGCTTTATCACTTTGTCATTGGTAAGCTTCAGTCCACGCAATATGTATAGTACAGCAAAAAAAATCCAGAAAACATAATAAAAATTGGCCTTATTATCTTCTGCATTTAGATATGTTTTTCCTATGCAAAAAATAACCATAAACCATCCAATTGACTGTAATATCTGTTTTCTAGCGTTTAATGAGACTTCTGTGTAGCGCATAAGGCTATAAATTTAATTTTTATAAAACGAACAAGTAAAGATTAGACACACACTGATAAATTAATGCTGCACCTTTCAATTATTTTTTAAAGTTTTTGTTATATTTATTTATCGTTTTATAATATTTATTAATGTATAAGGCTTAATTATTAAAATACTTTGAAAACTTTAAAAGGAAGTATAATATATATACAAATCATCAAAGAATTGCTAAATTTATTAGTGTTGATAACTAAATACTATTACCTTCGCTGCGTCGTTAATTTTGAACAATAAATAATTAGATATTATGTTGAATGCAGAAAAAATGAAAGCCCTCAAGCTTACCATGGATAAGATTGATAAAGACTATGGCAAGGGAAGTGTGATGCTGATGAATGAAAAAAGCAAAGACCCTATTGAAGTAATTTCCACAGGATCTATCGGACTGGATGCAGCATTAGGCGTTGGAGGTATACCAAGAGGAAGAGTAGTGGAAATATACGGACCAGAAAGTAGTGGTAAAACCACCTTGGCAATACACATCATAGCAGAGGCACAAAAGAAAGGGGGTATGTGTGCCATCATAGATGCCGAGCATGCCTTTGATAGTTCTTATGCACAAAAACTAGGAGTAGACGTAGACAACCTACTTATTTCGCAACCAGATTATGGCGAGCAAGCCCTTGAAATAGCCGACAGGTTGATCTTGTCTGGCGCATTAGATGTAGTTGTAATAGATTCTGTTGCTGCATTGGTACCCAAAAGTGAGTTGGAAGGTGAAATGGGTGATAGTAAAATGGGCTTGCAAGCACGTTTAATGAGCCAGGCATTAAGAAAGCTAACAGCTACCATCAATAAGACCAATACCATCTGCATCTTCATCAATCAGTTAAGAGAAAAGATAGGCGTTATGTTTGGCAATCCCGAAACAACAACCGGTGGTAATGCCCTTAAATTCTATGCCTCTATCCGTTTGGATATCAGACGATCTGCACAGATAAAAGATGGTGATGAAGCTATTGGTAATCACGTAAAAGTTAAGGTTGTTAAAAACAAAGTAGCACCGCCATTCCGGGCAGCGGAGTTCGATATTATGTTTGGAGAAGGTATCAGTAAGCTTGGAGAAATAATAGATATGGGCGTAGAGCTTGGCTTTGTAAACAAAAGTGGTAGCTGGTTTAGCTACGAAACTACTAAGTTGGGTCAGGGTAGAGATGCCGTAAAAAACTTATTGAGAGATAACCCAGAACTAGCAAACGAGATAGAAGGAAAGATTAGAGCAAAAATATTCGAATCTCAAACTGCAGGCTTAGGTATCAAAGAGACAGAAACTGAAGAATAATTATTACATGCTAATCAAAAAGCCCTTGGAGAAATCTTCAAGGGCTTTTTTGTCAAAACAAAAAACAACGGATATTGGAAATAAATTAGTAATTCCTTACTAGTTAATTGTACTGTTATCTACAAAGAAATGAGCAATAGCAGGATTTGTTTTTATCTCAATACAGGTTTCCACATTTAGTGCCTTTTCATAAAAGCCAATTACCTGTGGATACCTGCTAGCACGCTCTTTATCCATTTTGTCTACAGATGAAGTAACCAAGGCAACAAATACTTTATCTGAAATAGGCGACACCTGCAAAGCATTTAATAAATCCCACCCATTCATTACAGGCATATTTATATCTAAGAAAATAAGGAATGATGCATCATCTTCCTTATTGCCAACAATAGATTCCAAAGCAGATTTTCCATTATGATGTATCTGAGGATTGTCGGCAATGCTACTCATCTTCACTTTAAGCTTGTGCATCATTACAAAAATTGGGTCGTCATCAACAATCAAAACATTTAAACTCATCATCATATCTATTGGTACAAAACAATCTAGAGATATTCTTTTATCATTTGAGAACAAAGATGAATTTAAGATTTAATATTAAACTCCCCTAAAATGGGGGGGATACAAATGAATCACAATATAGATACTCTTATACCAAAATATGGGCAGATACACAAAAAACAGTTAATTCGCCTATAGATTTCATAACTATACCGGATACTCCCTTAATATTACCTTTTAAAGAACATATTTTGATAAAAAGTTTCATTTACTTCATTTGCCTACTTCTTTTTGCAGTGGTTTATCTGCCGGCAAAAGCACAATTTGTAACAGTAAGTGGTTCAGTTTATGATGTTACGGGTAGAAATCCCATAGAAGCGGTATTGGTAAGAAGCACTTCCGGTAGAGGAACAATAACAGACTCTTTGGGACGATATAGTTTTACGGTAAGAAATAAAGATTCAATCTGGTTTTCTATGTTGGGAAAGAATACGACCAAGTATGCCATAGATACAATTACCGATTTGAATAATTTCGACATCAGTATTCACTTAAAAGTGTTTGATTTGCCTGCTGTAACAGTTCGAAATAGAGATTATAGGCTAGATTCAATTCAGAACAGAAAGGATTATCAGAAATACTTCGACTTTCAGAAGCCTGGCTTGAAACTAAGTGAAAACCAAGGATATAATCCGGGAGGTGTTACGGTTGGTTTAGATCTGGATGAGCTGATAAATGTATTTAGGTTCAGACGAAACAGAAACTTAATGTTTCTCCACAACAGATTGATAGAGCAGGAACAAGATAAATATATTAATTACAGGTTCACAAAGTTGTTGGTACATAAGATTACTAAACTAAACAGCCCGGAAATAGATACGTTTATGAGAAAGTGTCGACCGGATTATTATTTACTACAAAACTTTAACGACCTCGAACTTGGTTATTATATAGAAAGACATTTTGAAGAATATAAAAAATTAAGAAACAAAGAAAGCTTACAGAAAAAAGAGGAATAACGATAAAATAAATGAATATTCCCTTAATCTTTTGCTTACTTTATAAATCTGTACTTAATAAACGATAAAAGACAAATATGAAAAGAAATTTTACCCTGCTCGCCGTATTATTAGTAGCAATTACCTACCAGCTCCATGCTCAGAAAATAGATTCCATGATGGAGAAATATGCAGAGGAGTATCCACAAGAAAAAATACATATCCACTTCGATAAGGGTATTTACAGCAAAGGAGAAACCGTTTGGTTTAAGGCTTATGTTTTAACAGGAACAGACTTATCAGACTATAGTAAAAACTTTTATGTAGACTGGTTCGACGACAGAGGCAATCTATTGCAACATTCAACATCCCCTATGTTTGAAGCAAGTGCCAGAGGTCAATTTGCTATTCCTGCAGACTATAAAGGAAAGTTCCTACACGTAAAAGCCTACACCCAATGGATGTTAAATTTCGATTCTACCTTTTTATATAATAAAGATATCAAGGTAGATCAGATTCCTGGAAGCACTTTGGTTAAAGTAGAAACATCCAAGAAAACGTCAAAGGCTAACCAAGATGCAACAGCTGTTTTAACGCTTCCTAAAACACACACAGCTACCATTCAGTTCTTTCCAGAAGGGGGCGTAATGTTAAATGGGGTGGTAAATAGAATTGCCTTTTTAATAAACAACGAATTCGGTTTACCCGTAAGCGCAGTAGGTGCACTAAGAAATAGTAAAGGGGAGTTTATAGACTCTTTTATTACCGAACACGATGGCATGGGAAGCTTTACGCTACAACCCGATAGCATACAACCCATCACTGCAACATGGTTGGATGATTATGGAATAACGCATACCAACCAGTTGCCAATTGGGGCGCCAACCGGTGCTTCCTTACAAGTAGAACCAACAAAGAGTAAATCTATCTTTTTTGTAAGTAAAAGTCAGGATGCGGGCGAAAACATGAATACCATGTATGTAATCGCCCACATGCACCAACATGAAGTGTATAAATCTAAAATCAACTTAAGTACTCGTTTGTCTGCGATAGGAGAGATACCAACAACAGACTTGCCTACCGGTGTATTGCAGATTACCTTATTTGATGCCAACTATACCCCCATCGCCGAAAGAGTTGTTTTTGTAAATAACTACAAGTTCTTGTTTACGCCTGAGGTTCGAGTTACCAAACAAGGATTAAATAAAAGAGAAAGAAATACTATCGAAATAGAAGTAGACGATTCAGTGCTGTCCAACATGTCTGTTGCTGTTACCGATGCCAATTTATTAACCGATGCTAGTAGCAACATCGTATCAGACTTATTATTAAGTGGCGATATTAAAGGTAAAGTTCACAATGCCTCTTATTATTTTGCCAGTAAAGAAGATTCTGTTTACAGACACCTAGACCTTGTAATGCTTACCCATGGTTGGCGCAGGTTTAACTGGAAAGAGGTTACTAATGGCAGACTACCCTATATCATCAATCCAAAAGAAACAGATTACATGCAGTTGAAGGGAACTATTTATGGTAATCTCAACAGAAGTTCTATGCAAAACCAGACAATATTCTGTATGTTACAAGCAAAGGATAGTAGCAGGCAGAACCTGATGCTACCCGTAGATAGAACAGGCAACTTCTCTCAAAAAGGAGTAATGTTTTATGATACAGTACACGTATTCTATCAATTAACAGGTAGCAAAAGTGTTACTGACAGAGTTGAGATACGCTTTCAGAACGGACTCATGCAAGCCCCTTCCAAGAAATATAGTACCGTTACTGCTTCCCCTTTTTTGTTTAATTACGACATAAAAGATACGACCCTATTAGAACGTAGCAGGATGTTTTATAATGAAAAAGTTCGACTGGAAAAACACCTGGCAGAACACCAGCTTGCAGATGTAGTTGTAAATACTAAAGTAAAAAAAGCAGTAGATGTATTGGATGAAAAATATACGACGGGCTTATTTGCCGGGGGCGACAGCAGACAGTTCGATGTAACTTCCGACCCTTTTGCTGCAGCCGCAACCAGCGTATTTCAGTATTTGCAAGGACGGGTAGCAGGTCTCCAGATTGTTGAAAATGGAGCAGACGTATCTCTTAGCTGGCGTGGAAGTAGCCCCGAATTATATCTGGATGAAGTACAAACAACCGTAGACCAGTTGCAGATACTTTCTATGAATGATGTGGCCTATGTAAAAGTGTTTCCTCCTCCCTTCTTTGGTCCTTCAAGCGGGGGGGCTGGTGGTGCCATTAGTGTATATACCAGAAAAGGATCAGATGTGAAATTAAATCCCGGCACGGGCTTAAACTACCAGTTACTAGCCGGATATACACCGTACAAAGAGTTCTATAACCCTAATTACGAAAATTCAACCCCCGACTATACAGAAGATGTAAGAACAACCTTATACTGGAATCCATTTATACTTACGAGTGCTAAAACAAGAACCGTTCAAATTCAGTTCTTTAACAATGACATCTCCAAGAAGCTGAGACTGATATTAGAAGGCGTAAATACAGATGGTAAACTAACAAGGGTAGAGAAAATTATAGAATAATGATTAATGTTTAATGATTAATAAAGAGAATAGCCCAAGCTTATATAAAACACTAATCATTAAACATTAATCACTAAACATTAAACATTAATCATTGGTACTAGTGCTTAAAATGCCTCAACTCGGTAATAACCATTGCTAAGTTATTTTGAACGGTGTACTCTATACTGTCTTTATCACGGATAGAACCTCCCGGTTGAATAAAGGCTTCAATACCTTCTTCATGTGCCATCTGCACACAATCGTTGAAGGGGAAGAAGGCATCACTTGCCAATACCGCACCTCTTAAATCTATATCAAATTGCTTTGCTTTTTCTATTGCCTGACGCAAAGAATCTACACGGCTCGTTTGTCCACAACCTTTTCCTACCAGGCGCTTGTCTTTTATCAAAGCAATGGCATTACTCTTCAAATGCTTACAGATAATGTTGGCAAACGCAAGGTTCGCTTTCTCGTCTTCGGTGGTTTCTCTTCCGCCCACTTCCTTCCAGGCGGCAAAGTTTCCACTGTCTGTACCTTGATGAAGCGTACCGCCTAGCAACGATTTAAACTGACCATTATTTCCTTCAACTCCTTCGGCTTTCAACTCCAGCAATATCCTGTTCTTTTTACTCTTCAATACCACCAATGCGTCTTCATCAAAGGCAGGAGCAATCAATACCTCAAAGAAAATCTCGTTGATGGCTTCTGCGGTGTCCTTCCCTATCGTTCCGTTGCTTACCAATACGCCACCAAAAGCACTCTCGGGGTCACCCGCAAGCGCTGCATCCCAACTCTCTTTTACGGTAGCTCTTTCTGCAATGCCACATACGTTGGTATGCTTGATGATGCCAAATACAGCAGCGTCACTTCCCTTAAACTCACCAATCAATTGGATGGCTGCATCTACATCTACTAGATTATTATACGATAATTCCTTACCATTCAACTGCGTGAAACTAGTGGATAAGTCACCATAGAAAGTCGCTTGTTGGTGTGGGTTTTCGCCATAACGCAACACTTGCTTTTGCGAGCTCGTCTGAAAGGTAGTATTAGTAGGATTGAAGTAGTTGCTGATGGCAATATCGTAGTTCATCACTACTTCAAAGGCTTTGGCAGCAAATGCTTTACGTTGTTCGATGCTAAGGGCGCCCGATTGTTCTCTCAACAAAGTTTCCAATACGCCATAGTCTGCTTTGGCAGCTATTACGGTTACGTCTTTATAATTCTTAGCCGCGGCACGTATCATGGATGGGCCACCAATGTCTATCTTTTCTATAATTAATGCTTCTTCCGATGTGTTCTTTAAAGTCTCTTCAAAAGGGTATAAGTCAACAATTACTAAGTCTATTTCGGGTATGCCATATTGCTTCATCTCCGCTAGGTCCTGCTCTACATATCTTCTTCCGAGTATGCCCCCAAACACAGATGGGTGTAAAGTCTTCACGCGCCCACCCAGGATAGAAGGATAGGTGGTAAGGCTTTCCACGGGCACACAAGTGATGCCTTCGTTTTCTAGAAACTGCTGTGTTCCTCCGGTGGAGTAGATGGTAATCCCTTGCGCTTGCAATTCTTTACCTAACGATGCCAATCCATCTTTGTAGAAGACAGAGATGAGGGCGGATTGTACTTTTTTATTCATAAAAGAGCTTTTTTGGTTGATGTTATCTCATCAACTACCATTAAAAAAAATTGAGCCGCAAATGTAGGAGTGTTTAGTGATTCGTGTTTAACGTTTAGTAGTATGCTTTTGAGTTAAAACGGTTTTTATGCGTAATTCAGTAACAGGTATTTTTTGGGCATGTTTGGGTTATGTAAATGATTGCGCCCTCTTTTCCAACCGATAGTCCAACTTGATTTGTATAGATATCTATGATTCTTTTTCGCATCTGGTGTGCCTACTAGCAGACAGACGAGTACACACCAACAGACCCGTGTGTGTAGGTGGGCACACAGACGAGTGTGCATTGGCACACAGGTGAGTGCACACTAGCACACAGGTGAGTGTTCATTGGCACACAGACGAGTGCACACTAGTACACAGACGAGTGTGCATTGGCAGACAGGTGAGTGCCTGTTCATACACAGACGTGTGCCTTTGTGTACACAGCAGTCTGCACAGAGGCACTCACTGATGGTGGTTGCAGGAAGCAAAAAAGGCTATCAACCTGTATGGTGATAGCCTTTTTTGAGTTATTGTGACTGTCTAATTCCTTATTTCAGGAATATATCGTAAGCAGCGACTTCAGTGGTACTGAGGTTGGTGATGACGATGTTTACCCATTTATCGGGGATAAGAACACCAGAAAAAGGGTTTACTAATATGGTACTGGTAACAGCGCCACCAACTACTAAAATAGAAATCACTGCATTTGATTTATTGGTGAACATTTTGCCTGTGATAGCGCTCTGCGTGATGTGTGCACCAATTGGCAGAGACATGGCAGAAGGCTTGAGGTGCATCCCATTCTGACTGAAATAGGTGTCTGTGATTACTTTTACTGAATCTGCAAGTCCTTTGTCCTCGGCTGCCAAAACGCGTGCATTGTTGAGTACAAGGTTCATTTTGTACATTACATTATTTTCCTGTATCTGCACCAAGGTATCCATTTCTTTATTTTGGGTGAATAGTATTACTTTTCTTTTTCTCAGGTTTTCGAGGTATACCAAATCTGCTTGGAGGGTTGGAATATCAACCGCTTCTGGAACTGAACCTGGGTGTCCTATTACAATATACTTATTAATGTCTGCTATTTCGCTTTCTCTGACTACAGAAACTGCTAGCATTGACTTTATCTGTGAGCTAGTGAGGGGCACTTTTGCGAGATCGAGAATGACTTGATTACTGGTGTTATTGGTGTCGATGGTGGTGAACTGAATTGTTGTGATGGGTGTTGTAACCGGAATTTTTTGTGGCATTTGTAATAATTTAAAAGTTAATGAAATAAAACTAGAAAGCGAAGGAGGAGTTGCTTTGTTTTAAGTGATTGCCATTGTAGGCAATTGTTAACTTTAAACTATATTACAAATCAAGCGGGCAACAGCAAGACGTTTTGTTATTTGCTATCGATGCAATGATAGACTAATGCAATGAAAGCGGTTGTATGATTATAGTCATCTTTCTTTCGTTGGAGGAATATACTGATGGAAAAGAGGAAGTTATGAGGCGTAAGGCGTAAGGCAGAAGCAAGTATTATGTTGTAAGTAATAAGTTTTAGGTAAAGAAAGAGGTTGAGGGTTGGAGGTTGTGAGGCTGAAGGCTTTTGACCTTTTTTTGTGATTTAATACTGAATGTTGAATTTGTTTAGTATTCTAATTTCTTCCAATATTTTAAAATTGAGATAACGCCAAGAAGCATAAAAACAATCCCCGCTCCATTTCCTAATGCAACAAATACATCTAAAATATGGTGGCGCCTATTGTAATATAGTTGATCGAAACAAAAAGTAACATTGGTTAAAATAATAAATAATACACTTATTGCAAATAAAGCACGGTAATTCTTTAGCGGTTCATATCCCCACATATTAAAGGTTACCGAAGTCATGAGGCAGATGATAAACGAGTGGAAATATAAACACCAATGATAAAATTCAACACCAAGACCCACAGCTTTCCATAACACCAAAAGGGCAATTGTTGCTGATAAAATAAAACCAGGAAGTATTCTTTTTACATAAAAAATTAATTTCTTTTCTTCATTGGCTCTTTTCACTACCTCTATTAACAGTAGCAGGTATAAAAAATAACTAACCATATACAACAACAAGTACGTATACAAAACAAAGCCATTCCATGAAATAGCACAACAATCCGATACAAAAAACAGTATCAGCATAGAATAAGTACAAAAAAGGATATAAAATGATTGTGCCGGTAGTCTCATTTTCAAAGCTGTGTTTCGATGAAACCATAGGACTAAAAAAATCATTAAAATGGGTTTTGAGTACAATCTGGAATTATAATTGCCTTTATCTAAAAAATAGCAATCCAACCCAAGGAAAAACAGATAGATAAGCAATAGAAAATGTTTAGAAAAGAAGGTCATATTATTTTTCATAGTGCAAATTTATAGGGGGCTTATTTATTTTTTTATCTACACTCTAATTTCATAATAAATTAAAATGACTTATCTGAGTAATTTTTATGAAATGTTTATTTTGTATCTCCTTATTTATTTTTATTATTTTATTCATACAATTTGCCTAATGTTAGATTAGCTCTATGTTTTAGAAAATTATCATTAGAAATAAGTATTTTATTTGATGAACTCAAACTCAAATTAAAGGTTTATAAGTAACAATTTGATAATAAAACAATAACATTGAACCTATAAAAACTTGCAGTACGCCGATTATTTTTGCGCCCACTCTAAATGCTTTAAAAAAATATTTTTATGCTTAAAGGCTTAATTGCGATTGCTACCTCTTCGATTATTATAACATTAGGAACGCCGAACTATAAACTAATAACTTCCAGATTGGTAAACGATAAGGAAAAATGGACACTTGCCAATGCTGTTTTCACCAAACTGCCCATAGGCAATATAGATACGACTCCAAAGTTATTAGCGGA
Source organism: uncultured Chitinophagaceae bacterium (assembly GCA_903883945.1). Classification (GTDB taxonomy): domain Bacteria; phylum Bacteroidota; class Bacteroidia; order Chitinophagales; family Chitinophagaceae; genus Parasediminibacterium. The sequence goes on from CAISCV010000051.1 coordinate 12,128, forward strand.
AGGAAAAGGAAAGTCGGTGGGGGTGTCGGGTAAAATTACCGGAAAGATAATGAATGCTAAGACAGGAGAACCCATTTATGCAGCAAATATTACTATCAAAAGTAGCGTAGTAACCAGAAATACTAGGTCCGACTATAATGGTATGTATACCGTTAGTGAATTACCTGAAGGAATCTACACCATTAATGTTTCTCACTTAACGTATGGCAAAAAAACACTAGAAGATATTAAAATAGCTAATAAAGATGTTACAACCCAGGATATTGTATTACAAGAAACGAAGGGAAAAAACCTAGATGAAGTTGTTGTTACCACAAAAGGGGTAGGGAGAGTAAAGGAGAGTGTTGCTGCTATATTGATTCAACAGAAGAATGCAGCAAGTGTAAGTGATGGAATTTCTGCTGAAGCCATTAAGCGTACACCAGATAAAACCACATCCGACATTATGAAACGGGTGAGTGGAGCAAGTATTCAAGAAGATAAGTTTGTAATAATCAGAGGGTTGAACGATAGGTATAATGCGGCTTTCATTAATAATGCACCATTGCCAAGTTCTGAAAGTGATCGGAAGGCATTTTCATTTGATGTTTTTCCCGCTAATATGTTGGACAACTTGATTATAGTTAAAACAGCTACGCCTGATATGAATGCAGATTTTGCAGGCGGTACCATATATATTAATACCAAGGATATTCCGGCTAAAAGCTTTCAAAGTGTCTCTTTTGGTGTAGGATATAACACGGTTGCAACTTTTAAAGACCGCAAATATGAGAAGGGTGGTAAATCGGATTGGATTGGTTTAGATGATGGAACACGTAAATTATCTCTTCCTTCAACAGATATAAAACAGTTAACTTCAGAAGAGAAGGCAAATCTTGGTAAGACACTTCCTAATAATTGGGCTGCCCAATCTGGTAATACTCCTCTTAATTATAATTTTCAATATGTAAAAGGATTGAACATTCAAAGACATAAAAAAGATTTTTTAGGTGTACTATTAGCTGCTACCTATAATAAAACTTACAACTTGAGAGAAGGTGAGAAAAAATCTATTACAGGAATTGACCCAACTTATGTAGATGAGACCACTGAAAAAGTGTACACTTCTCAGGTCCTAGGTGGCTTCATGGGAAATGTATCTTTGAAATTGAATGAAAATAATAAATTTAGTTTTAAAAACTTAATAAGTGTCAATAGTGATGACAGGGTTTTTGATAGATTTTTTCAAGGAACCTTTTCAAAAGCTCAATGGTTTACTTCCAATACAATTTTATCCTCACAATTGTCTGGAGAACATTTTTGGAAACAACCCAAAATTAAAATAAACTGGACAGGTGGTTACACTTCTTCTGATAGAGAAATCCCTTATTTAAGGAGAACAAGTTATTCATTAGCTTATGGCGATTCTACCAAAGTACAACAAAATGTTGGTCCTGAATATGGTATTTCTAATTATGATGCTAGTGGGACTATTTTTACCTCTGCTACAAAAGAAAATATAAGAAGTTTTGGAGCAGATATATTGCGTAAATTCAGTATTGATAATTACAATTCTGTACAAGTAAAAGCAGGTGCTTATTTTCAAGGGAGGAATAGAGATTTTACAGCAAGAAATTTATCTATTGTTCAAATAGGTTCTACTTATCAGTTTGATAGACCTTTACTAAAATATCATGACGATTCAGTATTCGCTCCACAGAATTTTGGGGTACAAGTAAATGGCAAAAATGGTTTTGGTTTGAATGAAGATTTTAAAGGAGACAATACGTACAGTGCTTCTTCTACATTGGCTGCCTATTATTTGATGTTAGATGCAAGAATTCTTAAGTTTATTAGAATTAATGGTGGAATACGAACAGAGAAATTCAATCAAAGACTTAACACTGCTAAATCTGGAATTGACACTGTAAATACGACTATAATTGATAATCTTCCATCTGTAAACCTTATTTTTTCACTTAATTCAAAACAGAATTTACGGTTCTCATATTCACAAACCCTTAATAGACCTGAATATAGAGAGTTAGCTCCTTTTTTATTCTATGATTATGTGACTAAACTTTCTATTGGTGGTAATCTTGCTACAGAAAGAGTGAAAATAGAAAATTATGATTTTAGATATGAGTATTATCCAAGTGGGGGACAACTGCTTTCATTATCCTTATTCCAAAAAAATATACCTAATCCAATTGAATTGGTAATCACTCCAAATACAGATGCAAAGTATATTAACGCTGTGAATGGCAAAATTAGAGGGGTAGAATGTGAATTTAGAGCAAATATTGGTTCTACAATTAAGGCAAGTTCTTCTAGTTTCTTATCAAACACTACTTTGTTTGGTAACGCTTCTTTTATTCATTCGGAGGTTTCATTTGGAAGAGATTCTTTGAAATTTGGCCGCACTCGAACTTTACAAGGTCAATCTCCTTATATCTATAATGCAGGGTTAATGTACCAAGATCAAAAGGGATATTCTGGAAGTTTGCAAGTAAACTATTCAGCCCCACGTATATACATTGCAGGAGATATGGATAATCCTGGTATTTTGGAAAATGGAAGAACCGTTATGGATCTTCAGTTAGCAAAAACATTTGAAAAACAAAATTTAGAACTTAAATTAAATGTAAAAGATATTTTAGCCGATGATTTTTTACGTTTTTATGATATTGATGGTAACGGAAAATATGATTCAAATAAGGATAGAATATTTCAAAGAGGGACAATGGGAAGGGTTATTTCACTAGGGTTGACTTATAAGTTCTAATAATAATAAACATGAAGAAGTACTTGGTTATTTGCATTTTGTTTACTTCATTGTTCCTTTTACAATCGAATGTGAAAAGAGTAACGAGTTCAAATTTCCCCCCAACAAATTGTACAGGCGCACCAAATGCATATACCTGTCAGTTTTGTCATAGTTCTTATTCTGCAAACAAAACTGGTGGAGGAATTAGCCTTTTAGGTATTCCTTCCACTTTTACTGTTGGTCAATCTTATCCTTTTAGTATCAATATTAAACACTTTGCCAGTGATAGAAAAAAATTTGGATATGATGTAGCTGCATTGGATGCATTGGGCAATCCTTATGGAACATTTAGTACAGTTAATTCGGCTTCTACTATAAATGCCGGTGAACTAACTTCTCATCTTCCGCTTGATTTAGCAGCTACCAATCAGACTACCATCAGTGGGTTTACATGGAATGCCCCTGCAACAGCCCCAACTAGTAACCAACTACCCATCACCTTTTATTTTTGTGGGAATGCTTGTAATGGCGATGGGACTGCCAAAGGAGATTATGTATATAATGATTCTGTAGCTACTACCATTGGGGCTTTGCCAATTGAACTAAATCATTTTAGTGTTACCAGAAAACCAGATACAGAGGTTCAATTAGATTGGTCTTATGGCAATGAAGTGATGCTTAGTAGTTTTATTATTCAAAAGAAGTTAAATGAAGGAGTGTTTTTAGATTTGGATACCATACTAGTAAAGCTTGCATCAGTATCTTCAAATAAATATACTTATTTAGACAAAACATCAGGTAGCAATGCAACGGTTTCTTACCGTATTAAGTATATTGAAAAGGATGGGTCAACAAGTTTTAGTGGTATAAAAGTAGTAGCTCCCGCTACGCTTATTGTTGGTGTTAAGATGTACCCAAATCCAATTGCAAAAAATAGCAACATGACCTTAGTCTTTTCAGCTAATCAATACAAGTCTTGTTCTATTGCGATAGTAGGTGTTACCGGTAATTTGTTATGGAAAAGAAAACAAGAAGTAGTTGCTGGAAATAATGTTTTTTCTATTCCTATGGGGAATAGTATTCCTGAAGGATCTTATTTTTTAATACTTTCATCCGAACATTTTATACTATATAAACAGGCTTTTATCATTAGGTGAATCAAATTATATGCATAATGATTAATTTTCCATAAGTTTTAAAGTCTAAAAAAGCATTACATTTCACTTAGGCAATCTGTTTTACATAGCAAAATAAAGCAGGTGCCAGATTGGCATAAAAAAATCAAGTCCTTGTATAAAATCCTTAAATATTTTAATAATTAGCCAATCATTCTAGCTACGTAAGAATTGAATTAGGTTTAATTTTAAATTAATTATTTGGTATTAAAAAGGTAAGTAGCCAAAATAATCGGTAAAACAATGTCTAATTGGCTTCTGTGTCAAATAAATCATCCAATTAAGAAAACAAATGTGCAATAGGCATATGTTTATCAACAATTAGTCTTTATTATTTAAATATTCTTTAATTACCTGACATTTGGTAACAATTTCATAATAAAACGATAACATTACAATTCCGCTATTCACCGATTCGCCGATTATTTTTGCACCTCAAACTAAATTATTAATTAAAATGAAAAGAAATTTTCTTGGCTTCGTGCTTTTGCTAGCAGCAATCAGCAGCAACGCACAGGTGCAGTTCCTGAAATCGGTTAACTACCGTGGAGCATTTGCACCGTCTCCCACAGAAATGTGGACAAATGGTTGGGCTAACTGGGATCCTAATTCCACAGTTTACCCTAGTACTGATGTCACTATTAGTGGTAACATTACCTCTAATACCAAGTGGACAAAAAATCACACTTACCTTTTACAAGGTTTAGTGTACGTTACTAATGGTGCTACCTTAACAATTGAGGCAGGTACTGTTGTAAGAGGTGATGCAACTATTGCAAACACCTCTTTAGTGGTTACTCGTGGTGCTAAATTGTATGCAGTAGGTACTGCAAATGCACCCATTGTTTTCACTTCAAACAAGGCTGCGGGTAGTCGTAACCCAGGCGATTGGGGTGGAATCATTTTGTTAGGTAAAGCTCCTATTAATGTAAAAGGTACTAAAAAAGCTTCAACAGTTCCTGGTGCGGATTCTGTTACTATTGCTGACGGTACGAACTACATTGAAGGTATCGTCGAAAATGACAATACCCTTTATGGTGGTACTGATGCAAATGACAACTCTGGTACTTTGAAGTATGTACGTTGCGAATTTGGTGGTTACGTTTTCCAGCCTAACAAAGAAATCAATGGGATTACTTTTGGTGGTGTTGGTCGTGGAACTACTATTGATTATGTACAATCTTCTTATGCTAATGATGACGCTTTTGAGTGGTTTGGTGGTACAGTAAACTGTTCACACCTTATCTCTTACAGAGGTGTTGATGATGAATTTGATACTGATAACGGCTTTAGCGGAACTGTACAGTTTTGTTTAGGCGTTCGTGATCCACAAATTGGTGATTTAACTTGGAACGTTTCTGGTGGTTCTACTTCAGAAGGTTTTGAATCAGATAATGATGCTAATGGATCTGCAAATACGCCATTAACAAGTGCTATTTTCAGTAACGTAACATTTGTAGGCCCATTGCGTGGTCATAACACTACTGCTTATGCTTATAATCCTGATAATCTTTATCCAGCATTTAGAAGAGTTGCACGTATCCGTCGTAATTCAAGATTGCGAGTTATTAACTGTATCATGACAGATTACCCTACTGGTTTATTTGTGGATGATAATGGAACTGTTCCTACTACTCAAGCTGCTTCTAATGGTAGCATGGTTTTCGCTAACAACATTATCGCAGGTGTACTTCCTGGTCACGTACTTGAATGGGGTGGTTTTGCAAATCAATATGATTTAACTAAAATCCAAACTTGGGTTGATAAATCTAAGTATTCAAGTGCTTATACTTGGTTTGCTGCAAATAATAACGATTCAGTTGCAACTACTACCGATATATTAACAACTCCTTACAGCTATACAAGTCCTGATTACCGTCCAAAAGCTGGTTCTATCGCAGTTTCTGGTGCTGATTTTACCAATTCTTTAATTGCTCCTTATGTAATTGCAGAAGCAACAAATAAGAATTTAGTAAAGAAAGTAGATTACCGTGGTGCCTTCGCTCCTGCTCCTACAGCAATGTGGACTACAGGTTGGGCTAACTGGGATCCTAACAATACTGTTTATCCTGCAACGGATGTTAATGTTAGTGGTAATATTACTTCTAATACAACTTGGACTAAAAACCATACGTATAAATTACAAGGATTGGTTTATGTAACTAACGGTGCTACTTTAACTATTGAAGCAGGTACTGTAATCCGTGGTGATGCAACAATTGCAAACACTTCTTTGGTTATTACAAGAGGTGCTAAATTAAATGCAGTTGGTACTGTTTTGAATCCAATTGTATTCACTTCAAACAAGGCTGTTGGTCAACGTAATCCTGGTGATTGGGGTGGTATCATTTTGTTAGGACAAGCTCCTATCAATGTAAAAGGTACTAAAAAAGCTTCAACAGTTCCTGGTGCTGATTCTGTAACTATTGCTGATGGTACTAACTACATCGAAGGTATCGTCGAAAATGATAATACGCTTTATGGTGGTACTGATGCAAATGATAATTCTGGTACATTGAAATATGTACGTTGCGAATATGGTGGATACGTGTTCCAACCAAACAAAGAAATCAATGGGATAACTTTTGGTGGTGTTGGTCGTGGAACTACTATCGATTATGTACAATCTTCTTATGCTAATGATGACGCTTTCGAATGGTTTGGTGGTACAGTAAACTGTTCACACTTAATTTCTTACAGAGGTGTTGATGATGAATTTGATACTGATAATGGTTATTCTGGTACTTGCCAATTTTTATTGGGTGTTCGTGATCCACAAATTGGTGATTTAACTTGGAACGTTTCTGGTGGTTCAACTTCAGAAGGGTTTGAGTCTGACAATGATGCTAATGGTTCTGCAAATACACCATTAACAAGTGCTTTATTTACAAACGTAACTTTTGTAGGTCCATTACGTGGAAATAACACAACAGCTTATGCTTACAATCCTGACAACCTTTATCCTGCTTTCAGAAGAAGTGCACGTATCCGTCGTAACTCAAGATTAAGAGTTCTTAACTGCGTAATGATGGATTACCCTACTGGTTTATTTGTTGATGATAATGGAACAGTTCCTACTACTCAAGCTGCAAGTGATGGTTCTATGCGTTTTAGCAATAACCTAATGGCAGGTAACCTTCCTGGTCATGTACTAGAGTGGGGTGGTTTTGCTAATCAATATGATTTAACAAAAATTCAAACTTGGGTAGATAAAACCAAATATGCAAGTGCTTATGCATGGTTTGCAGCTTGTAATAATGATTCATTGGTATCTACAACAGGCGTATTGACTAGACCTTACGATTACACTAATCCTGATTATCGTCCGGCTACTACTTCTCAAGCATTAGTAAATTACAACTTTACTGATACTGTGTTTAATGGTTTGTTGAGTACAACTACTTATGACTTGTTTGTTGCAACTGGTAACAGTTCTGTAGTTTCAAGTGATATTACTTACAATGATGTATCGTTGAATGGTGGTACTTTAACTATTAATTCAGGTGTGACTTTGACTGTTAACGGTAACCTTTACTTGAATGCGGGTTCTATCATCAACAATGGTACAATTGTTTATGGTAATGGTTTAACTGTAAACTCTGGTAATACAGTAAACTTAAGTGGTTCTTTTAGTAATGATATCATCAATAATGGTACTATTAACTTAACTGCAAACACAACTTTCAGTGGTGGTTTAACAAACAACGGTATCATTACAGGTGCTGGTACTTATTTAACTGCTAAGAAATTAACTTTGGCTGGTACAAGCGTAAACTTAGCTGGTAACGGTTCAATCGGTGTTTTAGAAATCAATACTACTGGTACTATTTCTAACACTGGTTCTGATTCATTGAAAGTAGTTAACAAATTAATCTTGACTAAAGGTACTTTGGCATCTAACGGTAAATTAACTATCAAATCTACTTCATTGGATAGTACTGCTATCGTTGATGTAGTTGCTAATGGTAGTGTTTCTGGAAATGTAGTAGCTGAGCGTTTCATTCCTGCTGGTTTCCGTGCGTATCGCGATTTAACGCCAGGTGTTAACACCAATGGTGGTACAATCTTTACAAACTGGCAAGAAGGTGGTAACAAAACTGCTGGTTACGGTGTGTTCATTACAGGTGCTGCTGGTACTGCTGGTACTGCAGATGCTACTTCTGGTTGCGATTATACTGGTGGTGGTGCAGCTTCTGCCTATACTTATAGAAGCTCAACTTGGAATACGTATAGCAAAGCAGCTAATTATACTAAGTCTGGTGCATTAGCAAATTTAGATTACCACTACGGTTACCGTGTGTTGGTAAGAGGAGATAGAGGTTACAATATTGCACAAGCTGGTTTGTCACCATATTTCATGGTAAACAAAACTACTATAAGAGCTACAGGTACTTTGGTTACGGGTAATGTTACTTATAGTCCAGTTACGCACTTGAATACTGCTTTAAACAGCTTTAGCATGATTGGTAATCCTTATTTATGTCCAATAAATTGGGATGACATTTACAATGATGCAGCAAATGCAACTGCTAATTTAACATCTACTTACTATTTTATTACTCGTAATGATTCTACAAATCATGATGGTCCAACAGGAGCACTAAGTTTCTATGGTACTTATGATGCATTATTTGGTTCTGTAGCAGATGGTATGATTTCTATCATTCAACCAGGACAAGCAATCTTTGTTCAAAACAATGGTTTAGCTGCAACAGGTTCATTAACAATCAAGGAATCACACAAACTACCTAGTCAGTCAAGAAAACAATATGGTATTTTTGGTGCATCTGCTTCAAATAAACTCTATATTTCTTTATTGAAGAATACAGATTTAGGTTACCAAACAGCTGATGCTATTAAGGTAGTTGAAACGAATTCTTTGGCTGCTAACCGTGGTGTAAACAAATTTGTTAATGCTACAGACAACCTTTCTATCATAGAGGGTAATAAAGATTATGCAATAGCGGGTTATAAAAAATTAACTGTTGCTGATACTATCAATCTTTCTGTTGATCAACTTACAGCAGGTACTTCTTACCAATTAAAAGTTAATGCTATTAGTTTTAAAGCTGAAGGTCTTACGCCTTATTTGTTAGATAAAACAAACAATACTACAACTGAATTGAAGGGTGATAATACAAAAGTAACTTTTGTTGCTACCAATGCAGATGCTAAGCGTTTTGCAATTGTGTTTGGTTCAAAAGCTGCACCTTTAGCTCTAGCTAAAGTAAGTGTATACCCTAATCCTTTGGTAGGTAACACGTTGCACCTTTCTACTGGCAATCTTGCTGCAGGAAAATACAGTGTAGTAGTTTACAATGTATTGGGTGGAAAAGTATTTACTTCTCAAATCAACGGAGCAACAGGTATCCAGAGTTTAAAAGTAGGTTCTTTATCTGCAGGTAACTACAATGTAGTGGTAAGCAACAACAGTAAAGTGGTTTACAGTACTGTTTTACAAGTTAAATAATTTCAATTTGCCAACAGCAGCTGCTCAAGCTGCTGTTGGTTCTTTTTTACTAAAAATCTCAAATTAATAAAAAATGAAAAAAACAATTTTAAACTTTGCTAAAGTAGCTGTAGCTACTTCATTGATGATTGCTACTGCAACCATAGCAAATGCACAAGGTAATAATCCACAAGGAAATTTAAATGGTACAGATGGTGCATTGAGTGATGCTGCTCCTGCTGTTCCTTTAGATCACAACATGACATTGTTGTTTGTTGCGACTGCACTATTATTTGTAACGTACAAATACAAAAAAGGAGAGCTTAGTCTTCTTAGCAAATAATAGCGTACACTATAAATTGTAAGGTTTAATTACAACAACAAGGTTTTAGTTATGCGTACAATAAACTTCAATTGAAGTTTATTGTACGCTTTTTACTAGAATAAATTATTTTGAATTTCACTAAATAAAACATAAATAATGAAAATATTAATTACAAAATTTACATTGCCTTTTACAATCTGCATTGCTTTGGTTCTGTTTTGTACCACCACCATCCTTGCACGAAATGCTATCAAAAGCACCCCTTTAACAGCACTAAAGAGCGCGTCTGTAAAAACGCCAAGTTCTCTTAAAAGTCCTATGGCAGCCAACCTTCTAAACATTAATTTATTAAAAAACACCACATCCGGATATGGCAAAGCAGATCAGGTTACTCTCATTGTAAACCCAGCTTTAGCCTCCAATGGGGTAGGTTCTAATAAGTTGCTGAATGGTGCAGATAATATAGCCTTCATAGAAGGTAGCAAAGTGTTGGCTAATGATGGCTATAAAACAGTATCACCTACCGATACCATTTCTATTTCCATCTCCGAGCTTACTCCCGGAACGGCATATCAATTGCAAATATTATCTGCTAAGTTTAAGGTTAGTGGTATAGTTCCGATGATTTTCGATAGAATCACTAAATCGGTTACTCAATTTAGTACTGATACTACTTTAATTAATTTTACGCCAACAGTTGCCGACACAGCCACTTATCGTAGTCGTTATAAAATTGTATTTGTTTCTAGTTTACCGGTAAGGGAAGTAATGACTTCAGCCGAAAGTCAAAGCAATGGACAGATAAAAATTAACTGGAATTCTTTTACCGAAACAAACCTTGTTTCCTATACAATCGAAAAATCGGTTAATGGTAAAGAATACAATACACTAGCTACTGTTAGAGCAAAAAATACAACTACTGCCAGCTATTCATATACAGATGCAAATGCTACAAAGCAAGCTTCATACTATAGGATTAAAGCATTAAGTGCCGACGGTACTTATATTTATAGTAATGTAGTTTTTGTTGCTTCAAAAAGTTCTTTTACTAGCGTATATCCCAATCCACTAGTGGGAAATACGTTGCACCTTGCCACAAACAATCTTATCGATGGCAAGTATATAGTTAATGTTTATAGCACTTTGGGTACAAAAGTGTTTACAACCACTATTGATGGCAAATCGAACAAATACGAATTGAATTTAGGCAAACTAGCTACCGGTAATTACAATTTGGTAATCAGGTCGGAGGGTGCAATTGTTTACAATACATCTTTGCAAGTAAAATAATATAATGTAAATCTAATTGGGGTTGATGGTTACAAATTGTAACGGTCAATCCCAATTTCTAAATCAATTAATATGCAAAATATAATTACTAAATTATTAAGAACAACATTTCTGATAGTTGTTTTAGTTTCATCAACAACACTTCTAAGGGCTCAAAACCCCGGTGGTCCTTTAGATGGTGGCGGCAGCGATACAGCTGTAGTACCTGTAAAAACAATCATCCTTTCAGTATATCAAGATAATAATAACGTTACTATTACTTGGAATACGATTGGTGAGACACAACTAGCGTCATTTACAATCGAAAAATCAGAAAATGGTAAAACCTTTTCTGCATTTTACACCATAGTAGCTAAGAATCAATCTGCTGCATCTTATCAAACTTTCGATAAGACTACCACAGCCGCTTACTATCGCATAAAAGCAACAGACATTAAAGGAAGTTATACCTACAGTGCTATCAAATATTTTGGAGGAAATAAAAGTTTAAGCATTAAAGTTTTTCCAAACCCATTAGTAGGTAATACGTTACATATTTCAACCGGTAATTTAACTAGTGGAACTTATCAATTAGTTGTAATTAATGGTCTTGGTCAAAAATGTTTTTCTTCCCTAATAGAAGGAGCCTCAACAACCACCGATGTAAAAATTGGAAACTTATCTTCCGGAAACTATACTGTTATTGTTTTCTCTGGAAATACAATTGTTGATACAAAGACACTACTTGTTAAATAGGTATATTATTGCTGATTAATTTCTTAAAGGAATCTTCAAGCTAAACCTATAATAAATTCATTTTATAGTTTAACTAATACCTGGATGAAAGTTGTGTTTTTTAATACGCTCATATATCAAATTAATTATCTTCTTAACTTCTTACTAAGAAATGATAAAAAAATGGTCTAGTCTCAGCCCTGCCTTACAATTCATCATAAAATCTGTGTTGATTGTTGGCACCTGGCGTTTGATGTATATTTTTATTTTACAACCAATTAGATTTCCCGATAAGCTATTAACGAAATTTATTGGGGAAGGCACTACCATCTTCATTAATATCTTTGGAAGTAATAGCCTTCCCAAAGTATATTGTATAGATAGTAAATTTATTGGCGAAGTAGTATTGATTCGTGGAACACACGCAATCCTTCACATTGGGGACGCTTGTAATGGACTAGAATTGATGCTTATCTATGCAGGAGTCATTGCTTTGTTGCCAGGAAATAAGAAAAGAAAGACATCCTATATAGTTGTTGGCCTTTTGCTTCTTTTAATTGCAAATATGCTTAGATGCACAGGTCTTGAATGGGTTTATGAATTCTATCGTCCATTATTCGAAACAACCCATCACTATATTTTTACGCTTGTTATGTATATTTTTATTTTTATTGGGTGGACTCTCTACATAAATAAAATAAAAAAATCGAATCCGACAGGGTAGAACTTTCAAATACAAATGGTATCAAATTTAGTAGAGCCGTATAGTTTCTGTACGGCTCTCTTGTATATATACACACCCATGTTTGTGTCTCACTCAATTTTGCAAGTCCATGTAGGTTTAGTTGCCACTATACACGTATCCCCTGCTATGTTGCATAAGATGTTTTCTGTTTTTTATTGTTGCGAATGTCCCACACCCTAGGCCATATAGCACCCTCTTTGAGGGTACATATACCGCAAAATACCTTATATACCTATCCAGATATCACGATAGTTTGTGGCAAGATAGAAACGTTAGATCATTCATTTGACACCATTACCAACCCCTCGGTTATTATTGAAATATTATCTGCCTCTACCCGCGATTATGACAAAGGAGGTAAATTTACTTTGTACAGAGACATTGTCTCTTTGCAAGAATATCTATTGATAGATTCTGAAAGAGTCTCTATCGAAAAGTTTATTCGTAATGCAGATGGTAGTTGGCAGCTAACAGAATATAAATTACCCCAACAAAGTGTTCTTATAGAAACCGTTGATGTAACCATTTCTTTATCCGAGGTTTATGAGGATATTTTTTTTTAATGGAAGTTGGTTAGCAATAGGTGGTAGGTTACCAACTAGTCCATGATTGTCGGCGTCTAGTTAATGACTCCCGTCATGGACTGCCCGTTACTAAAGTTTACACAAAGAAATGTACAAAATAGTTCACGGCACTCACTACAATCTACAAACTTGTAGCGGTTTTATGCTGTTTGGTCTTCTTTTCCCACTTAGCCCTTATCTATTAAATAACCAGTAACTCGGGTATGCGCTATAACCTGTCCATAACTGCTATTTCGTTTTGAATAGTAAGATGCACCAAGAAAGGCCTCGCTGGAGCGAAAGCTTCCTTACAAAACGCAAAGTTGTTCCTTAAAAATCTTTAAAAGGACTTAATGCTTTATCAACATTAAAAGATCTCCCCTACAACACAAACCCTTTCTCCCCACCCTTTATAGACAAGTGTGTTCTTCCATCAGCAGTTGTGCTAAAGCTTATTTCTTGCTTTTCGCCATTACTCCATTTCACAGTCAGCTTGGTGTGGCTACCATTCCATGAGGTTTTGGGTAGTTCATCGCCATTGCGGTAAGGGTATAGCAGCACTTTATAATCTGGCGAAACTGCATCGGCAGGCAGTACAAGCTTTCTGATATTACTCTCCAAGCTTTTGGGGTTATTGCTACGCCACTCCTCTATGTTTACCGTGTTGGCAGCGAGGGTATTGTTTCTATTCAGCACTTTCACCAACAACATCGGTTGCTTGGCAGGCACAGTTCCTGCATACTTAGCGGGCAGCGAGTCTTTGTCCCAACCACTCTTTTGTTCCGGGTCGTTACCCGTAAGGATAATGTCCAACTCGTGGTCGTTTATCTTGGTGGAACTTACTATCTGTATGTCGTGTTCAAGTGTCAATATCCAATCGTAGTGATGCACCTGTTCATCTTTGGCAATATCATCCACCACAATGGCATACGGTTTTGTAGCCCTTACAATGCCCGCAGTACGGAATGCCTTTAGCACCGGATAATTTACCTGGCGCAAGAAAGGACGCACCGCACCTGTAGGTAATATCCAATGCGGTGTTTCGCTGCGGGGAACATTCAGGTAGGCATAAGGTAGTTTCAGGTAACTGAAATGATTCACCGTATTTGGTTCTAACTCCCAGTTTCCTGTCTTCGGCATCTCTACTTTGCCTGTACGCACATCGGCAGCCGTATAGTAGCCCTTCTTCCGCTCCTGTTCCTTGTTATTATAATCCCACGCATATTTGGTATCGCCAACCGCAAACGTAGCAAGGGGTTCATCTTTAAAGTCCACCATAGTAGCAGGCGAGTGTTCATCCTGCGAATGTTTATCAATCACTACCACACTTTGTTTAAAATTATCAAAAGCACGTCCTCCCTGAATCGGACTCCAGACCCTGCCTGCGCCAGCTACCATAATACAGTTTCTATCAGAAGATGGATGCCCACCATTTGCCTGACGGGTATGCAGGTTCAGCATCAAAGCATCTTTTGTCCAGCTACTTCTAGTCATCATCAACGCACGTTCGCCACAAAAGAAAGTGTTGCCAAGGTTTAGTTTAGAGGGGTCGTTGTTGTCCTTATCAAAGTCAGTTGCAAAGATGGAAAAGAACAATAAAGCATTAAAGTATCCATCAGGCCGGTCAGGCACATTGCTATAATCGTCGTGCATGCCTTTGTGATACACCCAATCTAACTTTTTATCATTCGGGAACATATACTTCAGACCCAACAAATCGCTGATGTTTGCCCCGCCCGACTTACCATGACAACCCCCCAATAAATCGTATTTAATAAAGCCATCTTCTTGTGGAATAATGCTATGTGGCAAGAAGCTTCTGGCATAAGCCTGCAGATAAGGATGCCCAGAAATGTCTTCGAAGCCATACATCTTAGTGCGCTTTGCAAAGGTTACGATGCCATCCATGCCCAACTGGTTCTTGGCTTCTCCTTCAAACGTAGCCCCCGATTGAAACCAGCCATACGTCATCAGGTTATGCCACCCACGGTACATTCCCTTCACTTTAAGGTCGTTAAAGCCTGGCTCACCCTCAATGGCCAATACTTCGAACAACCAATAAGAGAACGTAGCCCAGTTACTTCTCGAAGCTTCTGCCGTATTGAAAGTGCCATAGTTATCATGGCTCCAGGTATTCTCAGCAAGTTCATCGTGCATGGCTTTCTTCTGTTCGGGCGTTAACCAGTTAAAGATAAAGTCGTAGATAAATGCCAGTTGAAACCTACCAATAGGCTGCTCATTTGGTTTGGTAATGTTCTTTGCTGCGCGAATAGAATCTCTTTTGGCTTCATCAATCTTCAACGCAGTCATTGCAGCGTTGGCTAGTTTCTCAGCCCCTGATTCATCATTCTCAACTAAACATCTAAAGGCTTCCAAAGAGAAAGCATCCCAATAAAACTCGGGGAAAGACGTAGCAATTCCCTTGGCCAATCCATCGTATATATCCCTTGCTAATGTATTGTGGTTGTATGCCATCCCATTTGCACGAGGCACACCCAATCTAAACAACGGCACCCTTCCATGCAGGCCACCAAAATTTCCATTCCATACATCGGGCTTCGCATACTCTTTGGTATCATCATAATTGCCTTTCATCATCTCTGTCCACGAAAGGATATTCTTCCAACAAGCCTGTCCACATTGGGTTTCCTTGAGGTTTTTACGAATCTCAGGCAAATCATCCGGCCCAAAATAAATGCGGGGGTGGATGCCCGGCGCAGGCACTTGATTTACCTTACGTACTCCCTCATAATTAAAGGTAACCGGGCGGCTTCCAAAGTCTTTAGGGTTAGCTGCCCCCCAAAGCAGTACGCCGGGCTTACCATTTTCATCTTTATAATTACTGTAAGAATCACAAGGCTTATCTGCAAAGGGAGATTGATTGTTTACATACTGACTCCTACATAAAACAGAGAGTGTAAGAGAAGCAAAGGCCAGCAAAATAGATTTATTCATTCGTAAACTCTTAGAAATGTTATAAAACGTAAGCAAAGACTTGGAGGGAAGAAGAAAGTTTAGTAACAAATTGACCACTTTTTGTTTCTGATGTTGCAAAATGCTACTACAAAATGAGATTTTACCATCGTAGGACAATTATGAAATTTGAATTTGGAGTTATAAAGAATTATGCGGGTGGGTATGGTTCAACAATTATCTTTACGGCTTAAAAAAGCTAGATATGAAATTTCCGTCACCTGTTTCTTTGTCGTGGATTGCTACCTTAATAAATGCTGAAATTATTGGCGATGGTGCTGCTAATGTTACTGGCATAAATGAAATTCACAAAGTAGAAACGGGTGACCTTGCCTTTGTAGATCATCCAAAATACTATGATAAATGCTTGCAAAGTGCGGCTACTTTTATCATTATTAACAACAAAGAAGTGGATATTCCAGCTGGAAAATCGCTTTTGGTGGTGGATGCTCCCTTTGAAGCGTATCAAACAATTACCCATCATTTCCGTCCTTTTAATCCTTCCAATCAAAGTATCAGTTCTAGTGCCCTAATTGGAGAAGGCACCGTAATAATGCCACATGTGTTTATTGGAAATCATGTTCAGATTGGGAAGAATACAGTCATCTTTCCAAACGTTACGATAATGGATTACAGTATTATTGGTGATAATGTAGTGATACAGGCAGGCACAGTAATAGGCGGCGACGCCTTTTATTATAATACAAAGAAAAACCGTGAAGTGTGGTTTAAAAAAATGAATAGTTGCGGAAATGTGGTGATTGAAGATAATGTGGAGATTGGTAGCAATTGTACCATAGACAGGGGCGTAAGTGCCTCTACGGTTATTGGAAAGGGTAGTATTCTCGACAATTTGATACAAGTAGGGCATGATGTAGTGATTGGCAAGAACTGCATCATCGCTGCTCAGGTCGGAATTGCGGGTGCCACTACCTTAGAAGATGGTGTAACGCTTTGGGGCCAAGTGGGGGTAAATAAAACCATTACCATTGAATCGGGTGCTGTAGTGATGGGGCAAGCTGGCGTAACGAGAAGTATTGAGGGAAATAAAACCTATTGGGGTACTCCTGCAATTGATGCCAGAGAAAAATATAAAGAAGGTGTTTGGATGAAAAGACTACCTGAGTTGTGGAAGAAAATAATGGAATAAAAAGTAATTATTTTAAATGATGTATTTTGCATTTTAAGTTAAACGACAATAATGCATCTAATTTAAAACTTAAATTTACAATTCAAAATAGTTCACGCTAGTTTTTATTAAAAATAAACACAAAAGGCTTGATATTTCTTTCTCGAATAATTTGATGAATTAAATGTGGTTTTCTGATAATCTTAAACTTATTTACATTTATTATCTCATTAACAATGCAATAAGTATGAATATTTTCTACAGTAAAAAGCAATTTATTCAAGAAATCAATCTCTCTTTCCATTGCCACAGGGTCCGGAACCTCATATTTAGTAAGTACTAGCAAATCGCGATTTACAGATTTCATTATAAAAGATTATTTTTTATTAAATCTTAATTATTTGGTATTCTCACTGGGCACATACATTGTTTATCGTGTTTAGATTTCGAAAAAACACTGCAAGAAACCGAAACAACTGTGACAACTAACAATAAAATAATCATTCGGTTTAATTGCTTAATCATACTAATTTTAAATTTGAACGAAAAATAGACTTATAAGCTCACTGTAACATTAGCAAGAATCGTTTTATGCAAAATTTTAACAATAAAAGAATTCTAATAGCTCCTTTAGATTGGGGGCTTGGTCATATAACCAGATGTATCTCAATCATCAGATTTTTCTTAGACAATGGTTTTTCGGTAATTGTTGCATCCAATTCCGAACAAAAAGCCCTTTTACAAAAAGAATTTATAAATGTTGAATTTATTGAACTTATTGGGTATGAAATTGCATACAGTAAGCACAAAAATTGGTTCCCATTAAAACTAATTGCTCAATTGCCAAAGATTACCTCACGTATTTATTCGGAACATCGTTGGTTGCAAAAAACAATTGATGACTTTAAGATAGATGTAGTTATCAGCGATAATCGTTATGGTCTATTTACATCCAAAGTTCCTTGTATTTTTATTACCCATCAGCTTACTATTAAAGCTCCTTTTGACTGGCTCGAACAGTTGTTACAAATCATCAACTATAGCTATATCAACCGTTTTACCCAATGTTGGGTACCAGATTATGCAGGAGAAAAAAATATTGCAGGGGTGTTGTCTCACCCTATAAAGTTACCCAAAACTCCAGTGCATTACATCGGGCTATTGGCAAGGTTTAAGAAAGAAGATAAAGCAGTTATTAGTTATCAATGTTGCATTATTCTTTCGGGCCCAGAGCCACAACGAACCCTGTTGGAGGAGATTATTCTACAGCAATTGCCTGCCCTTAAAGGAAACTTTCTTTTGGTAAGGGGGAAACTGAATGCTCCAACGTTGGATATTTCCCTCCCAAATGTTACTGTAAACAATTATTTAAATGGTATGGAGTTGCAAGAAGCCATTAATACCTCCGCCTTTGTAATCACGCGTAGCGGATATACTTCTGTAATGGAACTGTTGGCCTTACAAAAGAAATCAATTCTAATTCCTACACCTGGGCAAACGGAACAAGAATACTTAGGCAAACAATTGATGCACCATCATTTGGCTTATTGTGTGGATCAGGACGATTTCAATTTAACTGATGCGCTTATCATCGCCAAGGAGTTTACTTACCATTTGCCATCACCTGAAAATAGCACATTGAATAGTGTTTTGGATGGATTACTTACGACTATTTAGCAATAAACAAGCTCTTATTGATTTACTATGACTCAAAATTTATTGCTAGAAACGATACCCTTAACCCATACTTCTGTATCATTATATGTTCCCGAACCCACTCATGTAAAAGCCTTGTATCAATTGCAATTAAATACCGATACCTCTACGCCTTTTCCGTATTGGTCACAAGTATGGCCGGCAGCGATAGCAATGGCAGAGTTTTTAGCATTAAATCCTTGTTTTATACATAATAAAACGGTGTTGGAACTTGCTGCTGGGTTGGGTTTACCTTCTTTAGTGGCGGCGAAGGTGGCAAAGGAAGTATATTGTACCGACTATCTACCCGAAGCCATATCTGTTATCGAACAATCTATCACTCATAATCAACTTAAGAATATGAATGGTGGTTTGTTGGATTGGAATAAACTGCCCACCCCCCTTCCCCAAGCAGATATAGTGTTGCTGAGTGACATTAATTATAACCCTGCCGATTTTGATAGATTGCATCAGGTACTAAAAGCCTTTTTACAGCAAGGGAGTACACTACTGCTTACTACGCCACAACGCCTGCTAGCAAAACCTTTTATTGAAATGTTGCTACCTTGGTGTAGACTGAAAGAAGAGGTGGAAGTAGTGCGCAATAGGGCTGTTGTTTCTGTAACGGTTCTAGTATTAGCGTTGGAATTCAGTAAAGAATAAGATTTACAATCGACAAAAAGATTGTAAGTGTTAAAAGAATAAATTTATCCAATTAAGTGTAGCTCCATTTTGCTGCCTTAATCAATAAGAACTAAATGGAGAGAGTGAACAGAAGGCACAAACTATAAGTATACTTAATATTGTAACCAATACTAAAGACTTTAAAGCACCTAATTCCTAATTCTTAATTCCTAATTAATTCCTCTCCTTAGATTTGCTTCCTAAAAAATAACGAACATGAGTAAGCACGCTTTTATTTTTCCGGGTCAGGGATCGCAGTTTAGTGGGATGGGCAAAAGCCTTTACGATAACAATGAAACAGCTAGAGAATTATTTGAAAAGGCAAATGAAATACTTGGTTTTAGAATCAGCGATATAATGTTTGAGGGGACTGATGAGCAGTTGAAGCAAACTAATGTAACGCAACCTGCTATTTTTATTCACTCAGTAATTGCTTATAAAACATTGGCTGAAGCAAAACCAGACATGGTTGCAGGACACTCACTAGGAGAGTTTTCTGCGTTGGTAGCCAACAATACTTTGAGCTTTGAAGATGCTTTGAAACTAGTTAGCATCCGTGCAAATGCCATGCAGAAAGCTTGCGAGATAGTACCGGGTACGATGGCAGCGGTTTTGGCTTTGGCAGATGAAATAGTAGAGAAAATATGTGCTGAAATACAAGCTGAAACGGGTGAAACAGTGGTTGCTGCCAACTATAATTGTCCCGGACAATTAGTAATTAGCGGCACCGTTGCAGGCATAAACATTGCTTGCGAAAGAATGAAAGCTGCAGGTGCCAAGCGTGCTTTGGTATTGCCGGTAGGAGGCGCATTTCATAGTCCATTAATGGCTAGCGCTAAAGAAGAACTGGCAGCAGCTATTGCAGCAACAACTTTTAATACTCCTACTTGCCCAGTTTATCAGAACGTTGTTGCCAAAGCAGTGACTAATCCTTTTGAAATTAAATTAAACCTAGAGGCGCAACTAACAGGGGCTGTGCGTTGGACACAAAGTGTGGAAGCGATGGTAGCAGATGCTGCAACTGAATTTACAGAAGTGGGTCCAGGGAAGGTATTACAGGGTTTGGTGCAGAAGATATATAGGGAAGCGGTGATTGTAAATAGGAGTGTTTAGTTACAGGTTGCTAATTACTAGTTATTTGTCGTAAGATAACAGTAACCTGAAACCTGCAACCTGTAACTCGTATCTTGTATATTTGCAGCTTTCCGAGTCGGTATGCGTTGAGAATATATCGAAAACAATACTTCCCTAGCATGAGTGATGAAATAAAACATGAATGTGGTCTTGCTTATATAAGGCTTCGTAAACCATTTTCCTACTACCTACAACAACATGGAACCGTAATGTATGGCTTGAACAAGTTGTACTTGTTGATGGAAAAACAGCACAATCGCGGGCAGGATGGAGCAGGTATAGCAGCTGTAAAACTAGATGTAGAACCGGGCTACCCCTTTCTTTCGAGACTTCGAAGTAATGAGAAACAACCCATCGTAGATATTTTTAGTAAGGTAAACGGAGAAGTTCAGGAACTGGTAAAATACCAGAAAGACATCCTGAAGCATCCTGGTTTAATGAAAGGGCATGTTCCGTATTTAGGCGAATTATTGATGGGGCACCTTCGTTATGGAACACAAGGGAGAAACAGTGTAGATTTTTGCCATCCATTTTTAAAACGAGATATCCAACCTGGAAGAAATATTGCATTGGCAGGGAACTTCAACTTGGTTAATACGGATGAGTTATATGAACAACTGGGCATTAACCCAGGTGAGTTTCAAAAGCAAAGCGACTTGGCTGCTATGATGGAGGTAATCCATCACTTTCTTGTAAAGGCCGATGAACATAATCCAGATAATGCCAATCTGGTAGACGTACTTCAACAAGCAATCCCCATGTTTGATGGTGGCTTTACGGTTGGCGGCCTGGTGGGCAATGGTCATAGTTTTATCTTTAGAGATGCACATGGCATTCGCCCTGCTTACTATTATATAAATGATGAAGTAATTGTTGCAGCTAGTGAAAGGGCTAGTATCCGTACGACTTTTAATGTAGGTGAGAATGAAGTTGAAGAGTTGATGCCGGGCAATGCATTGATAGTAGATAACAAAGGAAATTTTAGTATTCGCCAAGTAGTCCCTGCCAAAGAACGGAGGGCTTGTAGCTTTGAACGAATCTATTTTAGCCGTGGCAGCGACGAAAAGATCTATAGAGAACGAATTGCGCTTGGGTATCACTTGAGTAAAAGGATATTAGAAAGGATTAATTATGATTTAAAAAATAGTATCTTCTCTTATATTCCCAATACTGCCGAAGTTGCTTTTTATGGCTTGGTGAAGGGGATGGAGGATTACCTGAATCAGATAAAAGTAAAAAGAATTCTTAGCTGGGGTAATGACTTTAATGAAGAGAAGTTGCAGGAGATGATTACCCGTAAGATTCGCCAGGAGAAGATTGCGATAAAGGATGTAAAAATCAGGACATTTATAACCGAAGATAGCAGCCGTAATGAGATGGTGCAACACGTGTACGACATCACTTATGGTACAGTTCGCAATCACGAAGACACGTTGATAGTGATTGATGACAGCATTGTACGAGGTACTACCCTAAAGGAAAGTATTGTACGGATGCTAGCCCGTTTGAAACCTAGAAAGATAATTGTAGTTTCTTCTGCACCACAAATTCGTTATCCGGATTGCTATGGGATTGATATGAGCAAATTGGGCGACTTCATTGCCTTCCGTGCTGCCATTGCTTTGTTGATAGAAAGAGGGATGGAATCGGTATTGACAGATGCACAGGAGAAAATACTTAAATTGGAACAGAATAACCAGCTTCACACAGAAAATGTGGTTCGCTATATTTATAAACCTTTTACACCAGAGGAAATATCCGATAAAATTGCTCAACTCATTACACCTGAGGGCATTATTTTCCCTGTAGAAGTGGTGTATCAAACCATAGAAGATTTGCACGAAAGCTGTCCGACCAATACAGGTGACTGGTATTTTACGGGTAACTATCCCACACCAGGGGGTAATAGGGTTTGTAATAAAGCCTTCTTAAACTATATGGGAGGAAAAAATGTGCGGGGGTATTAGTAAGGAATTGCTAATTGAATTTTTTGCCAAAAAGACGCTAATAGGCAATGAAACCCAAAGGAATAAAGAAACTAAGTAAAAAAGAGCGTGGATTAATTCAAATTTTAGAATTAATCCACGCTCTTTTTTGTACCACCCATCTTTTTCTTATTTTCTATCTGAAACTAAAGGATACTCCTCCCTGAAGAATATACTTACCATAACCTGCTTCTGCAAAGAAGGCGGTATTTTTTGAAATATCGAATTTTGCCCCCACCCCCAATTGATAAGCAAGCGTATTGGATTCTATTGGAGGAATATTTCCAGTAGAAACCTCTGTGCCAATATTAACTCCAATTGCTTCTCGGAAGTATACAATTGCCGTATTGCTAAGGGGTGAATATTGCATAAAGTTGGCCATTACCGACCAATTTTCCAGGCTAGAATTTCCTTGAAGATTATTGCTTCCGTCATAATAAGGTAAGTTCACTTTGCCATAAGTAGTAAGGATACCAATGCTAGCATAGCGGCTATACCTATAATCTATAGATCCGGTTACAGGCCCTGTTTGCGTTAGCGAACCTTTGTATAGCCCATAATAGTCAGAAAACTGGTTGGCATCAAGATTTGGAAAACCATATCCAACATTTAAATAAACCACGGGTTTATAGGCAGGTTGCTTTTCTCTTTGTTTAGATGTCAATCTCCTACTCGTTCTGTAATGACCATATCCATAGCCGTACCCTCTCCCTATTCTTCCTCTAATAATTACTTGAGCATAGGTGGTAGTCAAAAACAAACCACACATAAATAGTAAATAGTATTTCTTTTTCATATCCTTTATTTCGGAATAGGCTATAGCATAGTCCGTTCCTAAAAAAGTTAAAGGCAGTTAAATGAGGGCAAACAAATAGGTATAATCGGCAGATATAAAGAAGATCTATTGGGGAAACATAACTATTATTTTAGTAAAACAATAGCAGAATTGCCCCTTTGATAAAGAAAAAAGGTTGCTTTTTCACTCGGAAATTTATTAAAAAATGCTTCTTTAAACTTAATATAATAATCATCTTCCGGTGAAGGAGGCGAATTAATTTCTATCATGGCCCAATTTTGTAAAATAACTTGTCTGCTATTTTTATTTGCCCAGGTATATCCCCTTTTTTCTTCGAAATAAGGTTCGAAAAGATGAATGTTTTCCGAGTTTGCCTCAAATGAAATTACGAGTTGCTTTGCTTTGTATGAATACAAACTAAACGAAAAAAAGTAGGGCCATTTTTCTATAAAACCAAAAAGGGGCATTACGAAAAGTAAGATTAACATAGGAAGATTTACAAGAAATTTTCTAGAAAGGATCGATTTCAATGGCACACTTTGCTGCCCGAATCCTATTAAAAACAGATATACCATCATCACCAGATTCCACGACCAAACTGTGTTGTTATAATTAATACCAAAAGGTCCCAAAATAAGTAACGTAAATAGGTGCATTAGTATCAAAAGACCCGCACCTAGCCTTTTGGTTCTATCAAAAACAATCAAAATCCCACCCAATATTTCAATACCCGGCAAAGCGTATCCAAATTGGTGCACCAGTCTATTGTTGACGATAAGTGTGGGGACATGTAAAAGGTTTTGTAAGATGGTTATTTGCCAGAAGGTTTGTACAAACACAGGATTCCATTTGCAAATACCACTATAAATATAAGTACAGCAAAGGAGAAATACAATCAAAGAAATGATCCTGTCGCTCTGTTTCCAGTTGGTTAAAAAAATAACCAGCATTAATACATATTGGTATTCCCAAGCTTGCAAACGTGTTTGATCTAGCAAGCAACTAGCAACTTCTATCACAAATAATACTAGGTATAACTGCCATTTGTTGGGTTTTAGGTACAAAAAAAGTATCGCTATCAAGGACCCAATATAAAAGATAGTATGCACAATACCAGGTATTTGAAAACCAAATTCAATGGTAGGTACTATTGGATAAATCCTATCCGAAAGCCATAGCCTGTAACAAAGAAGTTTTGATATAAACCAAGCAATAAGCGTAAATCGCAGAATGATTGTTGGAATACTATCCAGATTCAGTTTTAAAAAAGAAGTCGGGTTTAAAGTTTGAACCTTTTTATTAATAGTTAAAAATAAATTCATCATTAAAGTTAATACGTAAAACAAAAGCCTTGGATTAATAAATTCATTCCCTTTCTTTCTATGTTTGAGCCTTGTTGTTGATAAAAAATTTATGTCCTATTATTGACAAATAAACAATTATTTAAAAAATATTTGGAAACTATCTTTTATTTTCTATTATTGCAGCCCTACAAAAGAAAGTAGTTAAAGTAAAAAAAGATGAGTAAAAGACAATTATACACCCTAGAGTTCCCGGTAAGGTGTTCTCCAACAGTTCTTTGGGACTTTTTATGCACTCCTGCCGGATTGCAAGAATGGTTTGCAGACAAGGTAGATGAGTGGGAAGGTGTTTTTAGTTTTGCTTGGAGTGGTGAACCCACCCAAAAGGCACAAATTGTAGATTCGGAAGAAGAATATTTTATCCGTTATAGATGGGAAAAGTTTGAGAAAGATGAGTATTTGGAGTTTCGTATCAATCAAACAGAAATCTCTCACTCTACCGTATTGGTAATCTCTGATTTTGCTGAAAAAGAGGAAATAAAAGACCTCACTCAATTATGGAAATACCAAGTAAAAGAACTTTTTCACCGTTTGGGTGCTTAATTTTTTTGACTTTTAAATAAATATATCCCACTCTAGTTAGTGGGATTTTTTTTGCTAGTACCCTATCTTTTATAAAGGAAAAATAAAGGCTTTTTACGGCTAAAAAGCTTCCTACAATCTTGCCCAATTTCCTTCTGGGCAAGTAGAATATTCTTCTGGGCATACCCACAACAATTTTGGGCAAACCATAAATTTTTCAGGGCAAACCAAATATTACTGTGGGTAAACCATTTTTCATTAAGGGTATGCCGTATTTGGCTGCGGGTATACCGCCAAACAATCAGGGCAAAAAAAATAGGGTTGCTTTATTACCAATAATCCCTGTTATTTATAACTATCTAGCTTTGCAGCAGCTTTTTCTAAGTCTTCGGGAGTATCTATTTCAATTCCCATATAGTCGGTAACAACCATTTTGATAGGCACGCCATTTTCTAGATAACGCAAACATTCAATTTTTTCAATGGCTTCCAAAGGGGTCATACTCCAGTTGGTAAACCTAATAAGCGCAGGTTTCCTAAAAGCGTATACGCCAATATGCTCGTAATAAGTAGGGGTTATTTTACCATCCCTGTTGTAAGGTATCACCGATCGGCTAAACATCAGTGCATTCATATTTCTATCTACCGCAACCTTTACATAGTTGGGGTCGGCAATTAGTATTTCGTCTGTAAGCACTTGCATCAGCGATGCAACCTGTACATTGTTTGTTGCATCTTCTTCAAACAAATTAATTAATCTTTCCAAGGGTTCCCGCTTCACAAACGGTTCATCACCTTGCACATTCACAATCACATCCACATCAATTACTACAACTGCTTCGGCAATACGGTCGCTACCACTTTCGTGTTGCCCTTTACTCATCACCGCTTTGCCGCCATTATTTGTTATTTCATCGTATATTATTTCACTATCCGTTACCACAAATACATCGTCGAACAAGCCCGTTGCAAGGGTATTGTCGTGCGTATGACGTATCACCGTTTTATCGCCCAACAACTGCATCAGCTTTGCAGGGAAGCGGGTGGCAGCATAGCGTGCAGGTATCATAGCAACAATCTTCATGTGCAGGTTTAATTTATTTCAACAAAGATTAAGAATAATAGGGTTAGAAAGTATGGGGTCTATGAATAATTTGCAATTTTCATAAGTGATACTAAAGAAATGCAGATTAATAATGAGAAAAGCTTCCTTTATTTAATAGATAACCTTTCTTAAATCGGGATACCTTTGCCGAAATGGCATTATTTCTAAACATACACCCCATTAATCCCAATCAGCGGCATATAGACACCGTAGTAGATTGTTTGCTTTCAGGCGGCGTAATTGTATATCCTACCGATACCATCTATGGTTTGGGATGCGATATTTTTCAGCATAAAGCTATAGAACGGATTGCTCGTATAAAGCAAGTAGACCCCGCAAAAGCACAGTTGAGTTTTGTATGTAATGATTTGAGCGATTTGAGTAAATACACCAAAAGCATTGATACCCCCCTTTATCGTATGCTGAAAAACTATCTGCCCGGCGCTTTTACCTTTATTTTGCCGGCAAGCAAAGAGGTTCCTAAGATATTACAAACAAAAAAGAACACTATAGGATTGAGAATTCCCGATAATTTGATTGTTCAAACTATTACTAGACAACTTGGTCATCCTATTTTATCGGCGTCCCTGCCTGGCGAAATGGTAGAAGAGTACACAGACCCCGAATTGATTTACGAAAACTTTAAAAATCTAGTTGATATTGTGATTGATGGTGGCATTGGCGGAATGATTCCTTCCACCGTTATCGATTGCACCAAAGAAGAGTATGAAGTGGTACGGATGGGTGCGGGTGAATGGCCTTAAAATATTAATCTTCTTCTACTGGGCGGTTTTTGGCTGCGATAGCAGCCTGTTCATCTAAATAGTCCAATATCTTACTATCTATATTGCCTTCAAACTTTCTTGCAAACAATTTACCACTTTGCAACAACATTTCTGCATCATCGACAGTCAAACTCTTATTGGAAGAAGCTACTGTAAACCGAAGATTATCGTTTACCATATCTGTAGTATAATCTGAGTTTTGCATTAATGTCTGAAACAAAAATTCATTACTACAACGGGTATTTTTAAAGAAATTGGTAACACTATTAAAATCCAATAGATAATCGGTAATAATATTGGCATGCAACGAAGAAATAGTGAACCATTTAGAACCTCCAAAAGCTTTTAAGTTCTTAGGAAGTTTACGGCTAGGTAAGAAGGTACTAGCAAGTGCAGCCAACAATTTGCTTCCAAAAAAAGGATTATAGCCAAAGAAATACTTTTTTATATTGGCATTAGCTTCCTTCCATTCCTTACTAACCGCCCTAGACTCCATAAATATCTTACCCGGATTTTCCTTAAAAAATTGATGAATCTCGTAAACATCTTTCAAAGGATAGTCCCGCCCACTCAAAATATTAAAATAATCGTATTGCTTATGTGTTTGAAGAATATAATCAAAGCCATTCAAGATTGCCTCAGCACTACTAAATCCGTTTTTATAAATGGCAACTCTTGGTCGGATAAAATGTACCTGACCCAAATTCTCCAAAGATAAAAAGGGGGTAATATTTGTTTTAAGATCAATATGGATAAAGAAATCCGCTTCGGGATGCTGTAATCTTTTAATGAGTCTCTCTAGCTGTTCGGGGGCATCATGGGCAAGTATCAAATGGGCAATTCTCATGTATCGTTTGTTTTTTACCCTTGTTTTATGTTGAACAGGCTAAGGCACAACAAATAAAAATATTTAGTTGTATTACAATCAAATTATAAATCAAACTAAAAGTAGGGTACGTATGGGGTGTCGTAAACTTTTGGGGCAAATAGCCCTATAACATTATATGGTTACGCCCACACTTTTGATGGCGTCACTCAATTCTTTCATCAATGTAAAATCTTTTTCTATTGCATTGCCAACAACTATCACATCGGCACCTGCTTTACAGTTAAGGTAAGCTTTCTCGGGGGTTGTAATACCACCACCAACAATCAATGGGCTTTCTATGTGGCTTGCCACTGTTTGTATCATAGCCTCTGTAATTGGTTTTTTGGCACCACTACCGGCATCCATATAAATGAGCTTCATACCCAACATTTCGCCTGCCATAGCTGTACACATCGCTATCTCATTTTTATCAGCGGGAATCGGGCTAGCATTCGAAATATAAGAAACTGTCGTTGGTGCACCCCCATCAATAACCATATACCCCGTAGGCATTATCTCCAAGCCACTCTTTTTTACGTAAGGGGCAGAGATTACGTGCTGACCAATCAGCAATTCGGGGTTACGACCAGAAATGAGTGACAAATACAATAATGCGTCGGCATAACGGCTTACTTGCGAAGGAGAACCAGGAAAAAGTACCACAGGAATATCACAATTGGCTTTAATCTGTTGGATACATTCATCTAAATGATTGGAGATAACCAAGCTACCTCCTACAAAGAAATAATCAACCATCGCATCAATACCAAGCGAAACCAATTGATCAATACTTTGAGGAGTAACTTTATCGGGGTCAATTAAAACAGCGAAAGATTTTTTCCCTTGCTTTTTATTCTCCGTAAATGTTTTATACAAGGCTTGCTTCATGCAATGTTTTGTAATTAATTAGTGCAAAAATGCAAAAAAGAAATGGGTAATCTGACTTTATTTTAAAATATTATTTTACTAGATAGATAAACCATTGTCTATGCTGCACCCTGCAATATAAAAAAGCTTTTGAAACAAGAAGAAAATACTTTGTTTATTGTTCAATTTCTCTTAAGAAAGTGCTTGAAGAGTGCATTTTTGTAACCCCCTATTTATAATAAAATGCTACTACCGCTTTTTCCTTTGTTCTAGTACAAAGGCTTCAAACTGTTGTAAAGAAAAACTACTCAGGTTTTGTGGGGCAGATAACCCTGCTTTTTGCGCCACCAAAACGCCATATCTGCAATCGGCATATCCTTCAATACTATGTGCATCGGGGTTGATGGACAGCAGTACATTTTTATCTAATGCCGCACGCACCCAACGCCAATCTATATCCAAACGACGGGGGTGTGCATTTATTTCTATCACCACATTATTAGCCGCACAAGCATCTATTATCTTCTGATGATTTACGGGATACCCATTTCTACTTAACAATAATCTTCCTGTTAAATGACCCAAGATAGACGTATACGGGTTTTCTATGGCAGTAATAAGGCGCATCATCGCCTTCTCTTCCGTCATTTTTAAATTGGAATGGATAGAAGCAATCACTACATCAAACCGTTCTAGTATATCTTTCTCATAATCCAAGCTCCCATCATTCAAAATATCACTCTCAATACTTTTAAATATTTTAAAAGGCGCAAGCTGCGCATTTATCTCCTCTATTTGCTGGTGCTGTGCTAATACTTTTTCTTCATACAATCCCTGTGCGTAGAAAGCAGTTTTAGAGTGATCACTTATCACCAGATATTCATACCCCTTTTCTATTGCCGCCGCAGCCATTTCTTCTAGGGTATTGTTGCCATCACTCCATTTGCTATGACTATGTATAATACCCTTGATGTCTTTTGTTTGAATAAGGGCTGGTAAACAATTTTCTTTTGCTTGCGCAATTACAACGGAGTCCTCCCGCAAATAAGGTGGTATAAAGGCCATGTTATTCGATGAAAAGATGGCCTCCTCAATTGAGTAAGTTCCTTCATTTAACCCAATGGTTGTCTTCCACACCTCTAAGAATTCCTCACTACAACTAGTTTCGAACAATTTCGTAGCAATAGCAGTGGTTTCTACGGCATAAAAGCCAAGTGTTACATTCTCTTGTCCCACTACAGAAACGTATTGGTCTTTATCATCTACCAAAGTATATCCATTTTGAACAAAAAAAGAAGAGATTGTATGCTTGGGTGTAGTCGTTACCCAATCTAGCTTGTCTATAACTTCCATCTGCCGCCTAAACTGCCCTGTAAGATGAAATTGTGGGTTATTGAATAACGCTTTTAGTTTGGCTTCTACATTAATAGCAAAGCTTTCTATCTGTTGGTACAAATAACTTCCCTGCGAACCCATATAAAACAAAATGCCTTCTTTTATATTTTGTTGGGTTTTCTCCCCGAAACCTTTATAAAGGGTAAGTCTGTTTTCTTCGCAAGCATACAATAGTTCACCCATTGTTTCTATCCCTAATTCTTTCCAAACAGTAAAGATTTTTTTCGGTCCTAATCCTTTTATGTTCATCATTTCCAATATACCGGCAGGTGTATTAGCAATATAATCATTCAATTGGGGTAGTTGGCCAGTTTCTAGTTGTACCAGTATCTTTTTGCCAATAGCATCTCCAATACCCCTCAATCCAAAGATCTTATCCTGAGGTAAATCTTTTAATTCTGTGGGTAGTTTCTCAATCGTAAAGGCAGCAATAGAATAGGTTTTAGATTTAAAACTATTTTCTCCGTGTATATCCATCAACTTCCCCAATAAGGAGAAATTATCAGCAATCGCATTATTGGTCATAATAAAATTATTTGTCAGCAAACTTAAAACAAAAAGCCCCGACATCAGTTGGAGCTTTAGAAACGGTATACTAGTAATGTAGTTACTTTTTTGACGTGCTATAAACAAGAATAGCGGTTGATTGAATCAACCGCTATTCTTACTATTAGTATAAAAAAACTACTCAGCTATTGCTACTTCAGGTGCAGCAACAGACACAATTGTTTTATCTTCCTTTGTTCTTCTGAAATGAACTAAACCATCTGTTAAGGCAAATAAAGTAAAGTCTTTTCCAAGACCTACATTCTTACCGGGATGAAATTTAGTACCTCTTTGACGAATGATGATGTTACCAGAAATCGCTGGTTGACCACCAAATATTTTAACGCCCAAACGTTTGCTGTTTGAATCTCTTCCGTTTTTTACCGAGCCTTCCCCTTTCTTGTGTGCCATCTTATTAAGATTTGAATATTTTAATATTTAATTGAACTGTCTATCTTTATTGAAACTGCTAATTAAGCAATGCTTTCAATCACAATACGCGTATAATGCGTACGGTGTCCGTGTTTCTTACGGAAACCCTTCCTACGTTTCATTTTAAAAGCTATCACCTTATCTCCTTGTACAAGGCTTTTAACGATTTCTGCAGTCACAGTTGCTTTTACAGCTGCACCCGTTGTAAGAACTCCGTTATTGTCGACTAACAATACATCACTGAATTGTACCTTGTCGCCAGTGTTTCCTTCGATATGTGGAACAAACAAGTTATCACCTGCTTTTACCTTGAATTGCTGACCTGCTATTTTTACGATTGCTAACATAATAAACCAAAATTTGGTCGGCAAAAGTAAGGGTATAACATCAAAGTAATACACATAAGTGCAAAAAAATCTTCCTTTTTTTTTATTAGTCCTGAAAGGGCGTGAAATTGGAAGGTGAAAATGTTTATTTAGCAGGTATTACCACGGTTTGGTAGGCCGTATCTGCACAGCCATTACCCGTAACAATTAGCCTTACAGGATAGCTTTGCGTACCAGTACCTGTAGCACCTCGTTGGTATCTTGTTTCGGTAAAGGCGTTGAAGTCATTATCTGTTTTTCCGTTGCCGAAGTCCCAATAATAACCATTAATACCACCACCTCCAGCAGGTGAAATAGACGTGTTCTTAAAAGAAACCAACACATCAGTAGGATATTCTTTTACCCAAGTGAAGTCGAAAGCAGCCTTTGGCGTTGGACTAGGCCCTTTCGCATGAATAATTTTATGTACCGTATAAATAATCCTTCTATTTAGTATGACCGTCATAATAACATCGTAGTCGTTCATATAATAAAAGGAATATTGCATTGGACTGCCTGTGGTATCGCCTGTACCGTTTGACCAATGCCACGAATAAACCGAACCCGTAGGAACATTGGCAGCTGCTGGCGTAAAAACAAAATACTCGCCCGAGCAAGTATTATAAGACACTGCATCGAAACTGCCCGAAATGGAATAAGTGCCGGGTACATTTACACTCAAAGTAGTATCGGCTGTACAACCTGCGTCTGTAGTAATGGTAAGTTTAACAGTATAATTTACATCTTGAACCGCAGTTGGAAAAGCATGCCTAGTGAGTGCGGTAGCAATACTAGACGTTGTACCATCGCCCCAATTCCAATGGTAATTAATAATAGACCCATGGTTTACACTCGATGCACTATTGAACGTTATATAATTGGGATTGTTTGAAAAATCGTTTTTAAACGAAAAAATGGCAACAGGTTTCAATTGTTGCCCCCACGCAGTTACCGCAATAGTGGTGGAGTAAATGATGGTACCATTACTGTTTTTGATATCCAATTGCACCACATAAGGGGCTGCCCTGTTATACCCGTGTTGTACCTCATTGCCCGTATCTCCGTAACCATCTCCATAATACCAGTTTATACTTTCGGCACCCTTTATCTTAGAAGCATCTGCTTTAAAGGTAAATAGCTCTGTAGAAGGGTAGCAAGGAGAAGTCTTTGTAACGGTTACATTCAAATTTTCAAAAGTATAAACCGTAGTATCCCCTGTAACTGATACTGTTTTATTACCTATTATCGTATTGTTGTTAATAATAGTCGTATCGTTTTTAGTACAAGAGTTTAAGGTAGAAACAAACAAAATAAACAAAGCAATGGCTAGGTGAACCCTTCTTTTATGATTAATATAATTTACTTGTTTGTGCTTCATTGCTAACTTTTTCATTAAACCCTTTATCATTAACAATTAGTAGGTGTACTGTCCAAAAATGGGGATAGTTATTACAGCAGAAGCGGTATCCTTGCAGCCACTATTACTCGTTACCACTAGTTGCACCTTATGTGTAGAAGTTGATTGTAATTTGCTGTAGCCTTGCGTTTCGTACGTATCATTGGAGTTGGGATCAATCGAGACATCATCTATGGTCCACTTGCGCCCCAATATATACCCATGTGGAATATTTGATTGATCGTAGAAAGCCCATTTTACATAACCAGAATCTTCATAAGCCGTATTCTTTAAAAAGAGCGCCACGGGCTTAATGTTTTGTCCGAAAGCGGTAACGCTTGTTCGAGGAGAAGAATATATTATTTTACCATTCAGGCTGATATACATCGTAACGCCATAGTTATTCTGGTATGCATACGCATGGCTGATAGGATTACCTGAGGGCAGGTTGCTTACCGGAATACCGCTTACATTATCCGAAAAGTCCCACAAATAAACCGCTCCTGCAGGAACATTGCTTGCAGTAGACGTAAACTGAATAGATTCAGCCGTACACACATTAGAACTAGAGGTAGTAAAGCTTCCCGAAATATTGGTATAAATTGCATTGATGGCTACCGGCACAATAGAGGTATCACTACAACCCCCACTAGAGGTTACAATCAACTTCACCGGATACGTCATATCCTTTGAAAGCTGTGGAAAATTGTGCGGCAAATTGTCGCCACTTACCGAAATACCCGTAGTACTATCTCCCCAAACCCAATTAAACTTGGTAATAGTACCTCTAGGAACCGAAGAACCATTCCCATTAAAGTTAAGGTTGTTGGGATAGTTAATATCAAACAACTGCGCATAAAAAGAAGCATGCGGCGTAACTTGTTGCCCATAGGCCTGCACATTTACGGTTGTAACAGCCAGACTATTCTTTTTTGCATCGGTAATATTGAGTGTAACTGTATAATAACCTGCATCCTGATAAATATTCCCTACAACATTGGTACTTGTTGCACCATTAACTGTGTGCCCATCGCCAAAGTCCCAGTTATAAAGCGCTCCAGAAGGAAGTCCGGTAGCGGTCGCACTAAAAGCAAATATCTCATTACTTGGATAGCATTGGTTGGTTCTGCTATACTTGATGGTGACATTGTTGGCAACAACGGTTATCGTATCCAAATAAGCCGACGTTGCTCCACCAACTACTTTAATGGTATCGGTAGTGCTACCCCCATTTGTGGTCGTATCGGCTGTTTTCTTACAAGAAGTAAAAAGCACGGTCAGAAACAAAACCAATGCGATGTATTTAAAAAGTATTTTCATTATATAAGTATCAAGTTCTGTTGTATACAAAAAGAAATAATCCTACAAAGATACCGGTAACACATTCCTCGCAAACCCCTCAAATGGGGGAATAACTTCTACACACTATTTCTTTTTACAAGTATTGATGCGCAACAAAGCATAGATCGGACAAAATTTCATTATCCCGGTAAACATAATCAAACCACCAATTATAATGGCAGCTTGTGCAAAACCATTGGTAATGGTGTGTGTAATAAACAAAGCCGAAATAATAAGGGCTATGATAATTCGGATGATGGCATCTATTTTTCCAACATTACAATTCATAATTCTAATTTAATCAAACTTATAAAACGCAAACTGCATTTAATACCGAGTATTTTCTACATTTTTGTATGTAAACGTAAAATATATCTATTTAGTGTTATGAAGGAATCTAAAAGAAATTTTTTACTTAAAAGGAACACTTATTTTTGAAGGCTATAATCCACAAAAAGTATAAATAAAAAACAATAAATGAATCTTGTTATCGAGGCTATATCAGATAAAGGGGTTGTTAGAACCACCAACGAAGACCTTGTTTTGGTGGGTAACGATACCCTTCGTAACACCGCCAAGCGTTACGAATTTGATTTTAGCACTTATGAACATCCCTTCATTATTGCTGTTGCCGATGGATTGGGGGGGCATAAAAGCGGTGCTGTTGCCAGTGAATTTGTTATGCACAACATGGCTAAAGCCGTTAACCAGTTGCCGCTGAATCTTACCAAGAATATTGTTAGAAGTTATTTTAATGCTACGTCCAAAACTATTCATGATTGCATTTTAGACGAAGGTAATGCCGACGAAAACAAGAAAGGAATGGCATCTACTTTCTCGGGAGCGCTGTTTTATGGAAATAAAATCTATTTGTTGCACGTGGGCGATACACGCATTTATCATTACAATACGCACAAAAATCAATTAAACCGCTTATCCCGCGATCATTCTTTGCAAGAACTCAATGGCAATGATGGCGCCCTGAAGACTGCCATCGTAAATGCCTTTGGTGCCAATAAAGACATCTTTATCGATTTTAATGAAATAACCCACAAGCTTCAAGATACCGATCTGTTGCTCATTTGTTCTGACGGACTCACCAAGGAACTTCCAGACGAGGAGATTGCAAAACACCTAACCCTTCCAAATGGTTACCTGAAACTTGCAGAAGAAGCCAATAGACTAGGGGGCAACGATAATATTTCTCTGGCAGTGGTTAGGTACATGAAATATTGGTAAGCTAAATAAAATAAACACATTGGTACATAGGTAATCTGTTTTCCAACACAAAAAAATAACACATAGGTACATAAGCACATAGTACAGATAGAGTGAATTCAGAGGTTTTATCTAGGTGCTTTATGTTTCTATGTGTTAACCCCCTTTTTCACTAATAAATAATTGGGAATCATCTCTATGTGCACTTTGTACCTATGTTTCTATGTGTAAAAACCCTTACTTCACCAACAAATACATCGCCACACACAGCCCGATAGCTATTACCATGGCCAAGGCAAGTTTATACCGGTTCCAATAGTGAAGCCTCTTTTGCAGCGTCGTATTCTCTTCAATCCTCATCTTCAACATTGCATCTTCTTGCACCAATAGCCACAAGCTTTCATTCACTTTCAGCAGGCTTTCATAGGGCAATAGTTGTGTACAATAAAGCACAGCAGTAACCAATGTTGTAGTCAACTCCTTATCGTTGGCTTGTTGTATAACGGTAAGATTATAGGCAGATAATATAGCCATTATCTGATCATAAAGCCCCTCTTCATTAATGCGGTAAGGGTCTAAAACCTTGGCAAAAGCAGCGAGGTTCTTCGCTTGTTCGGCAATCAATTCGGCGGTAACAACAGGTTGTGTTTTAAAGTCTTTGTAGAAGTGTTTGTAGTGATATTGTTGCCTCGTTTTACTATTCCCCAATACATCATAGGCGGCTTTTATGGCTCTAAATTGTTCTGCATAAACTTGGTTATCTCCCGCAACATCCGGATGATATTTCATGGCAAGCTTCCGATAGGCTTTCTTTATTTCTTCTGCCGATGCATTTGGAGAAACATGTAGGGTAGTATAATGATTTGTTTCAATCAAATTGCGTTATTTAATTCACTCGAAAATAAGAAGGGGCTTTCATTAATTGCCAACTTTTTCCTTTAACACATGGTTAGATATCTTCTATCGTAAGAATGACGACACCCAGATTTTGAAAGGTTCCAGTAAAATAATAATTAAATCTCTCATTATCCAAGCTCATCGCTAACTCTGTGCCTTGAAAGAGCGGATCCGTTACTTTAAAACAATCCCCTACCGATTGCGAAACCCAATGATAGTATCACTTTCATCAGCTTCTTGACATTACAAGGTTGCTGTTTTACGATACACCTACCATTGCTTTTGTCAACATTCTAAAGCTTTCAGTCTCGCAGTTAATCTTTGACTGCTAACAGTAAACGTTCCACTGCTAGCAGTTATTAGCTCACTGCAAACAGTAAATTATCTACTGTTAACAGTTATTCGTTTACTGCAAGCAGTAATTTGTATACTGTTAACAGTTATTCGTTCACTGCAAGCAGTAATTTGTATACTGCTAACAGTTCCCCACCATACGCAAGATTTTTATGAGAAATTTTTCATTAGAGGTCATTCAAAGTATTTATTCATTTTTAAAGATTAAAATATGTCTTACAGTAAAGATTGGGTGCCAGAAGGACTTCCAGAGTTTAAAATTTTTGCAGACACCTTTTGTGCAGAAGTAGCCAACAACAAAACCCCCTGGAATATGGATTCGGATGATGCAAGGACCATCGCCCTTGAGCATAAAACGTTTAACGACGATTAGTCCATTTCATCGGTTAAGGACAACCACACGTCTTTAGAAATTAAAGCTACCAATATTGCACGTATACCCTTAGAAGCAAGAATCAGGAAGATGGGTATACCCATGAAAACAATTTCCAAAATGACTGTTGTAGAGCGTAAAACTTGTGGTGTACACAACGATAGCGACACGCATACACAGTCTCCTGTGGCAGAAGTGGCGCTACCCGTACTCTATGAAAGGGCAGGAAATTTGGGTGGTAAAATGATATTTGGTATTCCGGTTGGCGGCGAACCTGCTGGTCAGGATGGGATTTCGGTAACCTTTGGCTTTTATGTTATGGGCACCTTGCCTCCCAAAGAAGCAGATTGTACGCAAACGATTATGTACAAAACAAAAGGTAGCCACGTGGTTTTTTCGGATACCCATTTTGGGATGGCTTTTATAGCCTTTGCCCGTTATTTTAACACCCGTGCAGTGTTGGGTAAATTGGCAACTAACTTCGATGGAATCGTATCTTAGTTATCTATAAGTAGTGATGGGTATTGAATGATGTATCCTTCAATTTAACTGTTTGCACACATAACTTATCCCTCATAAATCAGCACTAACCAACATTCTATTATATTTGTACCACCTGTTGCAAAACAGCAAAACAAAATAATATGGCAAAACACGCATTCGACAAGTTTATGGGCAATGAGCCCAAAGGGGCAAAGAAGAAAGAAATGTTTAAGGTAGAGAAGCGAAATGCAAAGAAAGCGGCACAAGCACAAGGGGAGAAAATACGTAGAGAAAAGTGGGAAAAACAACACGGAATTACCCCTACAACTCCTGCTCCTAAAGCAGAAAGACCCGCAAAACCAACCCGCAAAACAGAGGTTCCTCCTACCGAAAACAGACCTCGTTTTGGGAAACGTCCCATCAACAGAAAGCCGTTAGAAGAGGGTAATACAACCCCAAATGCCACTACTATTCCTCCAAAAGAGAATAATAAGAAAACCGAAGAGGCTCCCAAAAAGTTCTCTAAGAAGTATGTAACAAGTAATAGCGATAAATATTTTAAAGGCGATCAGGTGTTGAATGCCTCCGCACCCAACCCTCGTAAAAAGAAAGAGGGAGAAGAAGATGCAGAAGAGATTCCTTTGAACAAATTTGTGGCGCATGCAGGTGTTTGTGGCAGAAGAGAAGCCGCACAAATGGTAAAAGATGGGTTGGTTACCGTAAATGGAGACATTGTTTATGAACCGGGTTACAAAGTTTTAAAGACCGATGAAGTGCAAATAAAAGGGCAGAAGCTGTTTTTGAAAAAGAACTTGGTCTATCTGTTATTAAATAAACCAAAGGACTATATCACCACTTCCAACGACCCCGAAGGAAGGAAAACAGTGATGGATTTGTTGAAAGATGCCACCAAAGAACGCATTTATCCGGTGGGCAGATTGGATAGAAACACCACCGGCGTATTGCTGTTGACTAATGATGGCGAACTGGCACAAAAGTTAACGCATCCCGGGTATCAGATAAAGAAAGTATATGCTGTAAAACTAGATAAACCTTTAACTAAAAAGGATTTTGAAAGTATATTATCAGGCCTTACCCTCGAAGATGGTAGTGTGCAGGTAGATATGTTGGCTTATGCAGATAATAAAGACAAAACGCAACTAGGCATAGAGATTCATAGCGGTCGCAATCGTATTGTACGTAGAATATTCGAGCATTTAGGGTATGAAGTAAAAACCTTAGACCGGGTAATGTTTGCGAACCTCACTAAAAAGAATGTGGAAAGGGGGACGTGGCGCTTTTTACAACCAAATGAAGTGCGTTTGTTGAAACACATGAACCAAAGCTTCTTAAAGAAAATTAAGGATATAGAAATCCCAGATTTAGACGCATAATAACCCTTATGAAACTGGATATTTTAGTAGAAAACGAATGGTTTGTAGCCATCAATAAGCCTTCGGGCATGCTTTCTATTCCCGATAGAATGCAGAGCGAAGTTTCTTTAAAAGATTTATTGATAGAACGGTACGGAAACATCTATACGGTTCATCGGTTGGATAAAGACACCAGCGGCATTATTGTATTTGCAAAAGATGAAGTTACTCATAAGCAGCTTTCCCAACTATTTGAGGGTCGCGAAGTACAGAAATTCTATGTGGGTTTGGTAAATGGAAAACTCTTTAATACCCAAGGAAGCATTGATGCCGCCATTATGGAACATCCTGCCAAAAATGGAACGATGGTTATCCATGCCAAGGGAAAACCATCGCTTACAGACTATGAAGTACTAGAAGATTTCGGCATTTATTCGTGGGTACAATTCCAGATTCATACAGGTAGAACCCATCAGATACGCGTACATACCAAATATTTGGGTAACAGCATTGCTTGCGATAGTTTGTATGGTGATGGAAAACCGGTATTGATTTCTTCGCTAAAAAAGAAATTTAACCTGGCTAAAAAAGAAGAAGAGGAGCGACCCATACTAGCACGTTTAGGGCTACATTCTTATCGTTTGCAGTTTAGTTTGAATGGCGAAGACTTTACGATAGAAGCAGAACCACCCAAAGATTTGCGTGCTTTGTTGCAACAACTAAGAAAGTGGAAAGGAAAGTAAGAAGATTGTTTTCTTGAGCCGGCAAAACAATCTCCTTATCAACCTAGTACCAACTATAAACGTTTACTGGCCTTTGTTTAGAAACAAATTGAGGCTGACTATCTTTATATTAAAAGCTTTTCTAGCCATTTATCAGTATTAGTAAAGTATTCCTTACCTAGAATGAAAATACTGCAGCGATTACCAATTGTGTGGCCTTATCTGTTGCCTTAGAATTCTTATCTAAATAAACTGTATTCAGGTTGCCTTTGTTTGTATTATCAAACTTCACTTCTTCTTTCAAAGCAATTGGCCCAAGTTTTTCATTTAAGGTAAGCGTGAGAATACTATAATAACCCGGCAAATAAGTAAACGTATTGATGCCATTGGGGGCTTCCGTTTTGTCCATATACTCATACCGGCCACCAATGGTAAATATGTCATTAAGCTTTTCTTGCGCATACAATACCACACTCGTATACGAGTTTACGGCAGCAAGTGTATCTGCCTTGTATTTTGTGGCATCCAAGCAGAGTTTCAATCTTTTATTTACCTGATAACGTGCCTGAAAGTTGGTGTGTGAACCGTTTACAGTTTGCGCTTCACGCCAATAAGCAGCGCTTAATTGTAAGTCCTTTATAGGATTCACAAATAGCTGCGTAACAAAGTCCGAAACCCCATAAGAAGGAGTTGATGATACGTTGTCGGCAGGAGCTTTGGGGTCAACCGTGTTGTAAAAACCAGCAGAGAGGCTCACTTTATCCGAGAAGATATAATTAGCCTTTATGCCAGCTGCCCTAGGATTGGTGAGAAAGTTTTGTTCCCACGATTTAGACATAGAATAATTGAAATTATCAATGGGGGTTATCTTCTCGAAACTTTGGTACTTATACATGGCACCAGCAGCAAATGATAGTTTTTTGTTTACCTGGTAAGAAACATATAAGTTTTGTAGATGATAGGAATTTTGAGGATCTACGGGCTTTACATCGGGACGAGGACCAAAAGCAAGATCAGTAAAAAAAGTAGCTTTACCATACGACTTCTGAATTTTGAGGTCAAACAGACCAAAATCCAGGGAATTTTGTTTGGTACCCACAATATCTTGTGAAGGGATATTGGTTTGACTTTGTGCAAAGTCGTACTTGTAATAGATATCGGCAGAACCAGCTATTTTTAGAGTAGAGGAATCTTTATGATGCTTTTGGGCATGTAATGCACCCGCAAAAACGAATGAAAGAACAATATAAAACAGACTTTTTTTCATAAAAAACATTTATTATTTGAAGAAAAAATTAATAGAATCAACCACCAATTACTAGAAAGAGAAGATAGCTGCCAAAACAAATTGAATGTCTTTGTTAGTAGCAGCACCGTTGTTGTCTAGATAAGGGGTATTGAGATTGCTATTATCTGTCATATCATATTTTATTTCTTCTTTTAAAGAGATACCGCCTAATTTTTCCTTTCCTGTAAGGGTAATGATATTGTAGTTTTCTTTTACAAAAGATTTAGTCACGATATTTTGTTGCGTTTGTTCATGCTCAATTCTTGCACCCAAAGAGAAGACTTTAGTAATAGATTTTTGTGCATATAATGCCACACTTGTAAAATTGTTAAAGGCATTGGCAACCTGTGTAGTGCTGTCGTTTCCAGTATAATTATTAAAATCTAGTCCTAGTTTCAAACCTTTTGCTACATGATAATGCACTTGCAGGTTTTCGTGTGTACCCTTATTGCTTTGCCCTTCTTTCCAAATGGCAGCACTCAGGTTCAAGTCTTTGATAGGGTTCACAAACAGCTGTGCTACCACATCAGACAAGCCATAGTTTGGGTTACTAGCAACCGCATCAGCACTGTTTAAGCTAGTTGCATCGATAGAATTAAATAATCCGAGAGATAAAGAAACCCTATCAGAGAACGCATAATTTGCTTTTACGCCCACACTTCTGGTAGGAATCTTCCTAGACTCCAAGAAAGCATTGGAAGCTAGGTAACTAAAGTTGTCTGACGCAGTAAGCTTCTCAAACATATCGTAACGATACATGATACCTGCAGAAGCTGAAAGCTTTTTATCTATCTGATAAGAAAAATAAAGATTTTGAAGGTAATAAGACAAAGGCGAAGAGCCATTGTTGTCGATAGTAGACGCAGCACGTGCCCCAAAAGCAAGTTCTGAAAAGACAGAGGCTTTGCCAAAGTCTTTTTTAATACGCAAATCGAGCATGCCAAAATCGATAGAATTTTGTTTGGTTCCTAAAGCATCTTGCAGTGGAATAGTG
The DNA here is from genome assembly GCA_903883945.1 of uncultured Chitinophagaceae bacterium. Taxonomy (GTDB): domain Bacteria; phylum Bacteroidota; class Bacteroidia; order Chitinophagales; family Chitinophagaceae; genus Parasediminibacterium. Next base: position 54,215 of record CAISCV010000051.1, read on the forward strand.
GTTTTGCTTTGAGCCAGATCATACCGGTAATAAATATCTGCCGAACCAGATATTTGAAGAGAAGTGTCTTTTGTGGTTTGTGCATTTACTAAACCTAGGCAAGAACAACCTAGAAAAACGGAGCATAATAATTTTTTCATACTAGAGCAATTTTTGTTTAAAAAAGTTAGAAAAAGGTTTTAGTGTTTACGTATCACAAAGCCTAACAGCAATAAAGTACTGTTAGGCTTTGTAAATATTTTATGAATGAATTATTTTATAACCAAAGGCATTCTTTGTACCGATTGATTATTTTCAAGAACATTTAAGTAATAAACACCTGCAGAGAGGTTTCCAACACCTAGGGTAAGTGTATTGCTTCCAACATTTACTGAAAGGGTTGAATTTGCAACTTTCTGCCCTAGACCATTTGTAATCTGAAAAGTTGCTTTATCTCCCTTTATAGAGTTGTAGGTAACCATTAAATCTTGACCTGTCTTTAATGGATTGGGGTATACGTTTGTAACGGAACTCTTGGTAAGCTTAAGATCAATAGCCTTTATACTAGAATAAGAGAAAGAACCATTTCTGTCAACCGATTTCAACCTATAATAAATAGTACCGCTCAGTGCACTTACATTGTCAGAATAGGTGTAATGATTTGAAGAAGAAGAATTACCAATAGCACTAACAACGCCGCTTTTCACAAAGTTTTTACCATCCCTGCTTCTTTCAACTTCAAAATGGTTGGAGTTAAGTTCTGTAGCAGTTGTCCAAGAGATAGATACCTTATTACCCACAAAAGCGGCCTCAAAAGAAGCTAGTTTTACGGGTGTAACAACCGCATTGATTGTTTGAGGATATTTTAGTTTCCAGGTTTTTTGGAAGAATGTCTTCATAGAATCACTTATTTGTGGAATATGGCCAGGACAACCATGTGTTTCACCAGGAATTTCCCACCAATCGTGTGTAGCTCCCACTGACGTAAGGGCAGCATCCAATTGTATTCCATTACTTACAGGAACCGTTTGGTCGGCAGAACCTTGCACCATATAAGCAGGAAGAGCGTTTGCATTTAGACTAGAGAAATTATACAACCTATCTCCAGAACCTGAAGAAGACATAGTTGGAGAAGAACCCCAACAGTCTGCAAAGGCAATTACATTTTTAATATTAGGCGTATATCCATTGTACCAGGAGTTACCATCGGCAAAAGCAAAGTTGCAAGAGAGGTGTGCTCCCGCAGAACCTCCACCAAAGTACAACATCTCGGGGTCGTATTTATACTTAGCAGCTGTGGATGTATTTCTAATCCAGTTTAAACAAGAGTCAGCATCTTTTAAAGCAGCTAGATTTGCAACAGCAGTATGTCCCCCACCTTCTGTGTAATTAGGGGCAAAACAAACAAAACCAAGTGTTGCAAAATATTTACAGAAGCTAACTACATACGACTCTGTTTTGGTTCCACTTGTTTGAAAACCTCCTCCATGCAAGAACATCAGAATGGGACGTTGGGTATTGGTATCGCCAGAAGGCAGATAGACATCCACATTGTTATATTTAGTGGATGCACCGTATTGAACAGTTGTTGCGGCACTTGCAGAATACTTTACTGTAAAGTAACTATTGGGATCGGGAATTACATTTAAATTATATGAGCCTGTATTAGTACCATCTGTTACAGTTAACGTATAATGTCCTACAGCAACTGTTGCATCCCAACCGATTTGACCAGTAGCTGCATTGATAGTGATACCACCGGGAGCACCAACTAGTGAAAAAGGTCCGGCACTACCAATAGGTGCTACAGAATATTGCGCCTTACCGTGATAAGCAATACCACTAGCTGGCGAATATGCAAATTGAGCCAAACAAAAAACTGGCAAAGCCAAGATAATTATGATTATTAAAGCTGAAGTAGCATTTTTCATGGTAGCAACTAATTTGAGAGTAATTGTTAATAGCGTTTCTTAGTTCAATTACTAAACTTCTACCAAAAAGTATAGCATTGAGTTATAACATGGACAATGCTTAACAAAAATACCCTTACTGCCTTGTGTAAATTATCGGTGAATTGGATAAATAAATAGTATTTATCTCTACTTAGTTTAAAATGAACATGGACTATTTAAGAATTTGATGGTATTTATGTTGTGGTCACTAAAAAACTGATGGGCAGTAGTGACACAATTAAGTTGCTCATACAAAACATTTAATTGTGCGGCATTAAGCGCAGCCGTAATAGGGAAACCCTGTGGATTTGCTTTGACAGCAGCAGTTAATCGAGAATAGTATCCAGAGAAATGGTTCTTGGAATCTAGTAGATTATTCGCTTTTATTTCTGCAAATATCTGTTGAGACAATGCTACACTGATAACATTGTTCCTTGCAAACCTCTCAGGATAAAGTGGCGATAGAATATTTGTAAAATACGCACTACAGATACCTTTACTTTTAAGTGTTCCAGAATTAGCAATGGCGTTGGCATCGCCGGCTTGCCCCATCAGGCTATTGTTATCTAATTGTTCCAAACAAAATAAAATAGGGGTGTTGGTAGCCGATAAAGCTGAACCAGCAGCACCACCGGCAGCACAATAAGCCACACCAGCCTTGAAACCAAAATAAGAAGAAAATGCAATAGAAGCACTACCACCATTGCTTTGCCCTATAGAATACCTGGATAAACTATGATTAGTAAGACCTCTGTTACAAAGAGTATCCGTTATAGCTATTAAGTTGGCAAAGTCGGCATTGGTATTACTGTCTAAAGAGGCAGTATTCCATCTAGGTGTACTTCCTCCACTTTGCAAAGACACTTCTTCTGCTTCGGTAATAATTACCCCAAAACCATTAGCAATTAAATCTTTTATCATAGCCACTGGCTCATAATTATCTACCCAATAACTCGCGGAACCTCCAGCACCATGAAATAAATAAACAATGCCCTTATTGGTGGGGGAAAGGTTATAATAAACATTCTTAAGAATATTCTTACCCATTATCTTTTCATGAATCATACTATAATTTACAAATTGAAATCCGGCAGTTACAGTAACGTTTTGTGCAGGCATAATAAACCAGGTATGCCATTCATTCTTTCCTGCAAAAGAAGCCGTATCTCCAGACCACTTTGTAAAAGTTTGACTATTGTTACACTCTCTGCTCCATATATGTACCGTATCCCCTGTGGTGTAAGTGGCACTTCCATAACCATTATTTACCGTAACAGTATATGGGCCACTATTTGCTAAAGGATTATTAACTGTTGTGGGGGTACAAGAAACAATAAATATAAGTGTAAATAAACAAATAACTAAAATGGATGCAATCGACTTCATACGTTTCAAAAGTATACTATTTATAAATATAATAGAAAGAGAAGAAGCAGATAGATAACATGTTCTTCCTGCTTCTTATGCCTTCTTTTTTTAAATGATTTTAATTTCGTTATATTAATACAACACTTTAGGTGCAGCAGCAATAATCTCTGCACTGACACCTGCTGCATACTTTTCGAAATTATGAATAAATTGAGAGGCTAAATCCTTTGCCACTGCATCATAAGCTGCTTTGTCTGCCCAAGTTCCTCTTGCATCTAAAATTTCAGAGGGTACATTAGGGCAAGAGGTTGGCACTTCCATTCCAAATACCGGATGCGCCTGATATTCCAATCCATCCAACTCGCCATTTAAAGCAGCAGTAATCATTGCTCTGGTGTAAGGGAGTTTCATTCTTTTACCTACCCCATAGCCACCCCCACTCCAGCCAGTATTTACCATCCATACATTCACTTTATGTTCCCTTATCTTTTTGCCGAGCATCTCAGCATAAAACCCAGGATGCAATGGAAGGAAAGGTGCACCAAAACAAGCACTAAAAGTAGCTTTGGGCTCAGTAACACCTGCTTCAGTACCTGCAACCTTTGCGGTATAGCCACTGATGAACTGATACATAGCTAACGCAGGCGACAGCTTACTGATTGGAGGCAAAACACCATACGCATCACAGGTTAAAAAGAAAATGTTCTTGGGTAATCCACCAATACTTGGCTCAGCAGCATTACTGATAAAGTTCAACGGATAGCTGACTCTTGTATTTTCGGTGATGGATTTATTGGTAAAATCAATGGTTGAAGTCCCTTCTTTAAAAACAATATTTTCTACTAGAGCACCATGGCGTATAGCATGAAATATCTCCGGTTCTTTCTCTTCACTCAGGTCGATACACTTAGCATAACAACCTCCTTCGAAGTTAAAAACTGAATTATCTGTCCAACCATGTTCATCATCACCAATTAGCATACGCTCTGGGTCTGCGCTCAGCGTTGTTTTTCCTGTGCCACTCAATCCAAAGAAAACAGCAACATCACCATCATTGCCAATGTTTGCACTACAGTGCATGCTTAATATATGTTTTTCGTAAGGAAGGATATAGTTAAGAATCGTAAATATTCCTTTCTTCATTTCACCGGTATAACCAGTACCCCCAATCAAGATTATTTTGTGAGTGAAGGAAACGATAGAGAAATTATTTGCTTTTGTGCCATCTACAGCCGGATCAGCCAAAAATGAAGGTGCTTGTATAATGTGCCAATCGGGTATAAAATCTTCTAGCTCTTTTTCATCGGGGCGAAGAAACATGTTATAGCAAAAAAGATTGCTCCAAGGGTCTTCATTAATGACCCGGATGTTTAATTTGTGACTTTTATCAGCACAAGCATAAGCATCTCTTACCCAAATAGTTTCTTTATGACTTAAATAAGTGAGCAATTTAGTTTTCAGTTTAATGAAATAATGCTCATCAATTGGATTATTGAATCCACCCCAATCAACAGTCTTTTCTGTTCTTTCATCTTTTACAATAAATTTGTCTTTCGGGCTACGACCGGTAAACTTACCAGTATTAATACACAAAGCACCTGTGTCATTTAACACACCTTCGCCTCTCAACAACGTTTGCTCAACCAACTCTTCGGGGGCAAGTTGATAATTAATACCTTCATTTTTAACACCGATGCGCTTTAATCCTTTTAAAAGGGCATCAACTTTACTTGTAACTTCCATAATGTTTCATTTTACGGTTAATAAAAAAGTTTGATGGCAAGCAGCTATTACGTTAACTAATAAACCGTTCTGTTCAGGCAAATAAGTAACCATCTGGATCAGATTACACATCTGCCATTACCATGAACAAGCTAAAATTTATGAATTAATTATTCTCTAAGCTGTTTTATAATTCTAAGGTGCTGTCGGAGAACCAATATTTGTAAAATCCCAAACCTTGTCTAGAGACATTCTCCATTGAGAATTACCAACTGCATTAGAAATATTCCAATCAGATTGAGGACCAGTCACAGAAGATTTGCGCCAGAATGTTCTGTTTCTAGTATCATTAGTTGTATCTGCAACAGCCCACATAATATTAGTTCGGGTACTTGTTTTACCTGTTGTATTAACTCTTGCTACCAATGGGCTACAAAAAACATCAATAATTTTATATTTATTTCCAGACAAAGTGAAAGTTCCAGCGGCATCTTTTTTCAGTAAAGCAATAGCACTATTACCTGAAAGTTGCAAAGGCAAACTACTTACTCCAGTACCAGTAGTAAGACTTGTTCCCCAAGTAATATTGCTCTTTACTACTGCAGTATCAGCAATAGGAGAAGCTATTACATAGCACTTACTTTTAGCTAAAGTACCACTTAAGGCTACGAAAAATGAATCGGGAAAGTTCCATGCAGCGAGCGTATTGGTGTCTGTAACAGCTTGATAACCTATTGCGTAATTAGACAAATCAAGACTTCCGTTAGTGCCATTATATACTTCTACATAATGGTTTCTATCTTTCGCACCAGTTGGGCCAGTATACGTATTGATTGCAGTTGAAAGCTCGGAAATTATCAAATCAGAGTTGCCGTTACTTGGTGGAATAACAGGAGTAGAAGGTGTGCTAAAATCTAGTTTTGAAGTACAACCAGCTAATAAAAGGAACGCAACTGTATATGTTATTATATTCTTTTTCATAATTGTGTTTGTTTAGAAAATTAATTGAATTGCAAGATTGCCTGTAAGCATCTTCTTTAGTAGTACCGAATTATTGTCTTGAATATAGTTTACATTCAAACCAATTTTTAATGCATTACCACTTAAATATTTATTGATACCTCCTGTAAACCAGGTTTGATTGTGTACTAACGAAGTAGCTATATAATTTTCAGGAGTTATATGAGCATACCTAACATTGAATGCCCATCCATCTGTATTAATATAAGAACCTTGTACATTAAATGCACTACCCGTATTATAAAGAGAACTTGCAATTTGTGTAGTTAATTGTTTTGTACCAATTGCATTGGTATATAAGTTTTTTCCAGCTATTGTTCCGTTTATGTATTCACCAACCAATGCAAAACCATTGCATTTAAAGATGGCATCCGCAACTAGTTTTCTATAGTTTGCACCAGTAGCTACTCCCCCCTTATAAATACTTGCAATAACACCATTGTCTGAACCTATAGGGCTATTTGCCTGAACATTATAACTGCCAGCAACTCCAATAGACAATTTTGGTTTAGGCTCTCTGTAAATATCATCTGCAACAAATGCCCCATTCTTTTTGAAATCACCTAAAGGCATCACATCAATACGACCTCCATACTTAAATCCGGGGGCAGATTGTGTTACAAAGAAATTTTGTCCTTTGCCTGTTGTAATAGAAACAGATGGATAGATACGCCATTTGTTGAGGTTAAAGTTTGTTTCGAAGAAGATACCACCTTCCCTTGTAGACCCTACAAAGTTTTGCATCAATCCACCATAAACAATCCCATCGTTTGATTTTCCTGCAATAGATTGAGCCATAACAGAAGCATATCTTTCATCTGCCATTGCTAACCTGTTGTTGGTGTTGGTTTGTCTTTGACCTAAGGTTAATTTACCATGATTATTTAAAACCGATATACCAACCCAACCCTCTAAAAGGCCTGATGAACCTGTAAAATCATTTATAACTCCTAAAGAAACTTTATCGCTAAGCCCTGATGCTGTGAAAGATATCCGGACTAAGTTTAATGACAATCTGTTTGTATTAGATTTACTGTTTGCTGAATCCAACTGGTTAAATTGAAACCCAGATTGAATAGTAGATGCCAAATTAAAAGTTGCCCCTTCTCTTTTACCTAGTCTTAAAAAGGTTCCTTCTCCATTAATATAAAGTAATGTAGAATCTTTAGGAACCAGTTTACTAACACTTTGTGCGCCAACTATAGTTGAAACCAATAGTAATGTACATACATAAATAAGATTCATTCTTTTCGCAATCATCGTTTTAAATTTTATAAATTAACACTAAACATTAGTTGACCAATACAAGTACCCTTTGTTGTTGTACTTTGTAAATCTGTTTGTAATTGACTATAATCAAATTCAGCTTGTACTTTTAGATTATTTCCAGATAAGTACTTAGTTAGAACCACACTATAGTTTTTATTAAAGCTTGCAAATGAAGCAGTATACACATCGTTATTTAAAAAAGAATACCTACCACTCAAACTCCAGTTAGATTTAAAAAGATAACCCGCTTGAAAACTAAATCCAGTACCAAGGTTGAGATAAGACCTCACAGTTGAATCTATTTGATGTGAAGAAAGCCCGGTAAATGGAGTAAATGCACCAGAAACTTTATAAGAACCAGTAATACTTGTTGGAACAACTGCAGAAGTATTTACAATATTACCCATTGAGTAGAACCCTCTATATTTAAACAGATAATCAAAGATGCACTTTGTGTATTCTGGCAAAACAATGTTCTGGTTAACATCTCCGTATAAATACCTTCCCCCGTTTACTCCAGCAGCTGAACTAGCGCCTTTATTAATACTACAAACAGCACCAATTACTAATTTCGGAGTTGGCTCTCTTTCTTCATCGATAGCACGTGCATCTCCACCGTGAGAAAAATCATCAAAAGGATAATAATCCAGACGCATACCATATTTAAGCCCCCCATAGTTCTTTTGGAGTCCAGCCCTGCTTTCACCTGTTGTCAGCGATAAATAGGGTTTTAGAATTTGCCTGCCTCCAATGTTATATTTCCCTACATAACGAATTCCATAGTCAAAAACTGCATCAAAGGCAGAAGAAGTTGCACTTCTGCTTATAAAATCTTGGTCTTCTCCTTCAATCCTTATCTCACGAGTATCGATATAGTCCGCCCTCAATCCGATGTTGAAAGTATGCGTTGGACTGGGACTATATTGTATTAGTGCCTCCTCCAATTCATTATTAAAAGATCTGGAACCTGTTGTAGCACTCGCATAATTACTCGAAAGATTTACCCTAGCATTAAAAGTTATGCTTTTATCAAAGATATTTCCTCTGATGGTTAACCTTGCCCTCTTATAGCTAAAACCAGTATTGTTATTACTAAATCCATTGTTAGAACTATCTATAAATGCAGTCTGTATACTTTGGTTAAAAGTGATACGACCAACGGAAGAACGTATCAGTAGCCCCTCCCCTAATCTATAACTCTTTTGTAACCTTAAAATGTGCACATTACCAGAAACCGCAAGGGTAGAGTCAATCTCCTGTGCCATAATATTGTTTCCGAGCAAAAAGCCCACAATTGCAAATAATGCCATTCTCTTTCTCATCATGCTTTCTCAAATTAATCGTTAGAAATTATGTACTATAAAGCCTTACTGATAGCTTCTTGTGTTAATGGAAAAACATTAGACTTTCTTGGTGTTTTCCCCTCAACAACGCTGTTATATATATCCATATCCAATAGGTTCTCATTTCTTGCTATCACTACTGTAGCTACAGCGTTACTGATAGTATTTGTTATTGCCCTACCTTGACTCATAAAACGATCTATACCAATTAATAAAGCCAATCCTTCCACAGGTATTACTTTAATAGCAGCTAAACTAGAAGCTAACACCACAAATCCACTTCCCGAAATACCACCTGCTCCTTTACTGGTAACCATCAGTATACCAATGATAGTAACCTGTTGCCAGAAATCGAGCGGAACATTAAATACCTGAGCTATAAAAACGACAGCCATACTTAGGTAAATAGAAGTGCCATCCAAGTTAAAGCTAAATCCAGCAGGTATAACCAATCCTACTACCGCAGGTGCACACCCTGCTTCTTCCATTTTATAAATCAGATTAGATAGTACAGATTCACTACTAAATGAACCCACCACAATTAGTATCTCTGCCTTAATAAAGGCTAGTAGTTTGAAGATATTCAACTTGTAGTACCACATCACCAACCCCAAAACAAGGAAAACGAAAATGGCAGCAGCCAGATAATAAGTAAGTAATAGTTTGCCTAAAACAATTAAAGTAGTAAATCCAAACTTACCAACGGTGTACATCATTCCACCGAAGGCACCTAGTGGACTCAACATGGTTATCATATTCAATATTTCAAACAATACCTTGTTTATCTTATCGAAAGTTACAACAACTGATTGACCAATTGCCCCTAACTTACCTAAGCCAATACCAAACAAGATAGAGAATACTAATACCTGCAAGATTTCTCCTTTAGCAAATGAATCAACAATATTGCTTGGGATGATATGCATGATAAAATCGCTCCATTTTATATCCTTCCCAGATTGTACATAACCATCTATACTGCTTGTGGAGAGGTTTTGTGTAGAAACACCTGCTCCTGGATGCAGTAGATTTACGACTACAATACCCAAAATCATGGCAACACCTGATGCTATCTGAAAATAAATGATTGCCTTCCCTCCTATTCTACCAGCCTCGCCCATATCGCCAGTGCCGGCAATACCACAAACGGCAGTAAAGAATATCAAGGGTGCGATCAACATTTTAATAAGATTGATATAACCTTCGCCAATCAATTTACCTACATTCCAATAAGAAGGGAAGAAGTATCCTACTAAAACACCCAAAACCACTCCAACGAGTACTTGTACATATAATTGTTTTAAGAATTTCATATTGCTATTATTATTTAGTTATTATTTAATATCCATAAAGAATAAAGAAAGCGCAAACTTGCTCATGTTCAGATTGTCATGACCAATACCGGGTACAAAAACTTCGGTCCAATTAAAGGGTGTATTCAATGAGGCCGCATTACTTTTAGCCATGTTAAAGAAATATTGCCCCCTCTCAAACCTGTTTTTACCTTGTGCATCTGCTTGAGCAGAAGAATTAAAATCTACACTTTCTCTTATAACATCGGCGGTACCCAGTAACAAAAACACTTTCTTAGCCCACATGGCAGGGATATTAGATGCAGGTATAGTTGACTTTCTTAATCCAAAAGGGAAATCGACTTCATTAGAGGGAAGTGTATACCAACCTGGGTTTGCAGCTGCTGCCCTGATTATTCTGTTCTCTGGTTCCCACAACATAAAGCGTGTAACAAACTGCCCTCCTGCAGAGTGACCATAGAAGTAGTAGCCTTTATCGGTGCTTTTAATTTGTTTTACTACTTCATCAAACAGAGGCTCTATCAATTCGAAGGTCCAATCTTCTTTTGGCGTAAAACCATGAGTACGCTTATTGTAAACATTGCCAAGGTTGTACATGTCCGTTTCGGGATATGTGTCTTTATCAAATTCAGGAGCTACAACAATACAATTAAATACTGTAGCTGCATCTACCAACCCATCCATATAGGCTGATGCATCTCTGTGTGCACCATGCATTAAGATTACTATAGGCAAACTATCTGGATTTGCTTTGGGACTAAAATAATAAACCTTTAATGGAGATTTCAATTTCCCTCCATTATCAAAGTAAAATACTTGCTTGCCTACCGTTCCTCTTTTGATGGTAAAAGATGCTCTCTGTGCAAATAGATTTGCAAAAGGTAAGAAGCACAAAAAAATGAAGATTAGCAGTTTAGTTTGAGTTGCGGCCATACAAGAGTAGATAGAAGATGCAAGCAAGTATTTTTTCATTATCAATTATTTTATCGCTAGATGGATGGTGCAATATTAGTAGCTATTCTAATGATAATTTCTTTCCGAAATGTTCCGAATTAATACAGAAAGCCTTTTTTCTTTCCGAAACATCCGAAATGCCAATCAGAAAGCCACCTGAAATGTTTCGGAAACAAAAATTTCTACTTATAATGGGGATTGAAAATAGGCAATGGGGAAAGGGAAAGAGGGAAGGTGTTAGTAACGAACAGTCCATGACATAGAATCCGCTAGCTAGTCCACGCCACTCGCTAAAATCTACAAGGGCTAGCGCATCGCCCGTGGCGTGTGCATTCGCTAAAGTACTCTACATTCCCTCCATTCTTGCACAAGTATTCCGTAGGATGACTTGTTTGTATTAGTCAAACCAGTTTCTAACTGGCATTCGCTAAAATCTACTCCCATCCATCCATTCCCGCTTCCAACGTAACAATAAATCAATCAATAACTTATCTAAAATCACAAAACCCCGTATAAATACGGGGCAAACTATTGCTATTACAAACAAATCCATCATTGCCTATTTCACTCCTTGCCTCTTTGCCAAATCCCTCTTTGCCTCTCACTATTCACTATTCACAACTCACTTTTAGCCAGTCATACACCACTTTCCCTTTGTCAAATACCATTTTCTTCATATCAAACTCAATTTTACCACTGTTAAACGTCATTTTACTAATGTTATATACCATTTTACTAATGTTATTTACCATTTTACAAATGTTTTAGATGTGAGCTAACGGTAGCCTCCGAGTAGGAGAAAAGCGAATGGGTTTGCGGATTGGATAGATGACAAAGAAAACAATGGTTATTTTTTCAGATTCAGCTTCTTAGAGGCTAGGATAAACAAATCATTATCCCTTTAATTGCCTTTCAATATCCTATTCCCAACGGCACAATCCAAACAACGCCTTTTATGGCAGTAATTATTTGTAAGCTCTATCAGTGCTTGAGAGTCGAAAGCGGTGTTGGCTTTTACCCCAAAATCTTTCCATACTTTAGTAAGATGGTTTACCTCGGGCTTGGTCTCGGAAAGCCATTGGATGGACTTCTCCTTTATTTCTTCCTTTTTATTATACATTCCATAAGCAAACAAAACAGGAACAATGGTATTGATGATGATATTATTAATAGCGTCTTTACCCAAAATCTTTGGTTGGTAATCGGAGACCTGATCGAACTTATAATGATAGTGCCAATAGTCGTTTGCTACAACAGAAAACAACGATGTTAAGTCTGCACTGCTTTTGATCTCTTTTATCTTAGAAAACAAATGCGAAGACAGTTGCACCAACATAGCCAATTGCGCCAAGCGAACGGTAGGAAAGTTGGCAGGCCGCATCCGCAAATAGTTAGGTTGTATAGAAACATTAGCCAAGTTATATTTCTTTTTCAGAAATTGATACTCCTTTTGTAACATCATCGGATAGGCTTCTTCCATTTCTCCTTCTAGTAAATTTGCTTGCCCCAACAATAACGCTTCCAGCTGGTGTATCTGGTGTTTATGCTTGGATAAAATGTTGACAGAAATAGTTTTAGCCACTGCTTCAAACAGCTCGCTATTTACTTTCATCCCGAAGTTTGCAGCTAAGAGCCACCAAAATGTTTCTTCCCAATTATGATTAGATTGTTTAAATAATTGCAGTACATGTTCGGACTTACGTTCTAGTCTTTCAGCCAATAATCTTTCTTTCCAAGCCATCCATCCTAAAGGATCAAGCATTGGATAGGAAGGATTGTGGCATGGAATACCAATGGCACCAAAGAGGTTGGAATATCTGTCTAACATGAGTTTAGAAACCCTATTTTCTAATACCAAAACAGGTATCGAATGCCCATGTATATCCTTTATATCGGCATCATTCTTCCATACAACGTGTAATATTACGTTGTTGTATTGCTTATCTGAACTATGTTTATGCTGTAGCCAATGGGAAGAAAGATTGTGGATTTCTATGTTGCCCGCGAGCTTAATGTTATCGATTTTAATATAACCATCGGCAAAGTCGGGTCCTTGGTGGGTGTTATGAACGCCGGGTTTGATGATAGAAAGCTGCTCCCCCGATTCTAACAATAGCGTATCTCTATTAAAGTATTGAAACTGCCAGATAAATTGAAGAAGCTTTTCGTTCATAACATCATTATCAATTGTCAATTATCAATTCTCTCACCACTCTACTTACTGGAAGTCCCATTACATTATAAAAATCGCCTTCTATTGCTTTAATGCCTATCACACCAATCAACTCCTGAATGGCATAAGCACCTGCTTTATCGTAGGGTTTGTATTTGTCTACATAGAAAACAATTTCTTGATCGGTAAGTGGGTGAAAGGTAACATAAGTAGTATCAGCAAAAGCTATTTCTTTTTCATTGGTTAATAAAACAACCCCTGTAATAACGGCGTGTCTCTTTCCTGCCAATGCTTTCAGGATGCTGATGGCATTATCTCTATCGGTAGGTTTACCAATAATAGTATCTTCTAATACCACTACTGTATCTGCTGCGAGAATTGTTTTACCACTATGTTCAGGAAGGTTTTCTCTTATATGTTGTTGTACTCCGACTGCCTTTTCTCGTGCAATAAATACAGGCACTTCTGCGATAGAAAGATGAGAAGGATAGCTTTCATCGGTACTCTTAACTACAATATCAAAAGGCACTTCGGCCCATTCCAATAACTGTTTTCTACGTGGGGATTGAGAAGCGAGGATGATAGAAGAGTTGTAAGTCATGAGTAGTAAGGGGTAAGTTATAAGTTATAAGTTGTACGTTGTACGTTGTACGTTTTATACCTTCACTCTAACTTACAATTCAATAATTATAACTTAATACTAGAATTATTCATATATTTTAAAGAACACCATGGAGAGTATTCCTGTGAACATTATTATTTTGATGAGGGTACTGATACTGTGATAATCTTGTGGAGATTTAGCGTTTGAAAGCTTTTTAAAAGCATTGATTAATGGAACTATGATTGCGATGATACAATACAGCGAGAAAAACCACCAATGTAATTGAAGAGCATAAAATTGTAGTAACGACAATATTGCTATTAACACCACCAACCATACTGCTACAAACACTTTAGTAGCATTGATACCCCAAACGATTGGCATGGTCTTGCATCCGTAGCGTCTGTCGCCCTCCACATCTTCCATATCCTTTACCACCTCTCTGATGAGGTTAATGATGAAGGCAAAACCTGCATATAAAATGGTATAACGTAACAGCTTTTGGGTATTAATTAATCTGTGTTGTATGGATAGGGTGAATTGATTTGCCTCGCACCAGGTTAAAACAATGATGACCCATGCTAACAAAAAGGCTATTAACAGATTACCTACCAATAACTTCTTTTTTAAGGATAAGGAATACACAAACAGTAATAACCCATAAGCGAAGTTTGCCAAACCAAGCAGGTGAACATGCGATACATTGTCTATATAAATTCCAATGCCAATGCTACCGAAACTAAATATCAGGTGAAAAATGATGGCCCAACGACGGCTGATAAAGGTATCAATCATTACCTTATCGGGCTTATTGATCTGGTCTATGTTTAAATCGAAATAGTCGTTGATAATATAGCCGCCTGCCGCTACCAAAACGTAGGACAATATTAAAAGAAAGGCAATTAAACCGTGTATATTAGGTTGTAAATGGCTTACAGAAAAGATAGGATTAACGATGCAGTAAAGAAACATCCATTGAGTTAATGCAAAAAATAACAGGTTTGGCCATCTAGCTAAACGTAAGAATGCAGTTATCTTTTTCAATAGTGTTGTTTATTATTTTTGGTTATCCCGCCACTCATATACCCATTTGCTTTGTATCATCTCCAGATGTCCTTCTGTACTTTGTTCTTTTGTACCGGCAAAGTTTGGTATTTCTAGAATCCAACTGAGCAAATCGGTAAAGCGAATACGGTATATCTTTCCTTCGTTAAAGTCATCCCCAAAGCGCTCATATAGTTTCATGGCGATGTCTTCGTGGTCATTCCAATGTATTGGTGGTTCAAAATGAGTCATAATAAATATCTTTTGTAAAAGCCTTATGTGCAACTTCTTTTATTCTCCTAAAAATTGTGTCTGATCTGGTAGTAATATATTGATGGTACCCTCTCCTTTTTTTAATATGCACTGACAACCAAGTCTGCTGTTGATGCGAGGATTGACTGCACGATCTATGAAGTTTTCTTCTTTGTCAGATAATTCTTGCAAGTAATCTTCCCCACTTTCAAGGTACAAATGACAGGTACTACAAGCACAAACAGCCCCACAATTGTGGTGTAATTCAATGTTATTATCTAATAAAATTTCCAGTAAACTATCTCCGTAATCAATATTGGAGAGTGTGGTGGGGGCAATCCCTTTCTGTTCAAAAACTATATTTATCGTATACATCCCTACTTTTAAATTTGTGCGGCAAAAGTATCCTAAAAACGTATCAAGTGATTATATATCATTTATCAAATTGGTAATAGGGAACAAAAATTAAGTTAAAATAATTACTACTGTGTATTTTTTACAAATTATCTTTTGAAATTAAAATATTGTCTTTATATTTGCATCCCGGAGCGATAATTGCTAGATAATAATTGTCACAAGTACTCAAATCAGTTCTTAATTATAGAAAAATATTTATATAGATGCTCTAGAAAGCATTCAACTCTTGGTTTTGGTTTTTATAGGATAACGGCCGCCGGTTTCTACTGGTGGCCTTCTTATTTCTAGTAGACTTTCCACATTGTTCAAAAGTTTAATTTATCAACATTCTCTTTTTGTTTCTTTATTGTAAATAATAAAACAACAAACCCAATCACAAAAAACAATACTAATGCTAGTATAGAGTTTCGCATATTTCCAGTTAATTGTTGCACCATCCCAAAACTTACCATCCCAATTACAATGGCAATCTTCTCTGTAACATCATAAAAACTAAAAAAGGAAGCTGTTTCGTGTGTGCCCTCAGGTATTATCTTGGCGTAAGTAGATCTGCTTAAAGATTGTATTCCTCCCATTATCAATCCAACAATAGAGGCTAGTATATAAAACTGCATTTCATTGGTTACAAAATAGGCGGCTACACAGAGTGCTGTCCATAATAAAACAACAAATGCCAATACATTGAAATTGCCAAACCTGTCAGATAGTTTAGCCATCAGATAGGCGCCTACAATAGCCACAATTTGTATTAGAAGGATACAAATAATTAATTTACTAGTAGCCATCTGTAAGACCTGACTACCAAACAATGTTGCAGCAAGCATCACCGTTTGTACACCCATACTGTAAAAGAAGAAGGCAATCAAATACCTTTTTAATACAGGCAATTGCCCTGCTTGATGCCAAACTTTCTTTAGCTCAATAAAGCCATTGGTTATTATGTTTCCTTGTTTAAGTACACCTGTAGCAATACTTTTGGGTAATGTGGCGAATGTTATCTGTGAAAAAGCTGCCCACCATAAACCGACCAACAAAAAGGATAACCTTGCAGGGAAAGTACCATCTGTTATACCGAACCATTCTGGCTTTAATACAAAGAAGAAACAAATAATTTGTAGTAATACGCTACCTATATACCCATATGCAAAACCTTTGGCACTTACCTCGTCCTGGTCTTCTTCGGCGGCTATTTCGGGCAGGTAGGCATTGTAAAAAACAAGGCTGCCACAATAACCGACAGCGGCAATCACGGCACAGGCGATTCCTAGTGTGAGCGTATCTTTCGTAAACCAATACATCAGGCAACAAGCAAGGCTACCTAAGTAGCAGAAGAACTGCATAAAGGACTTCTTATTGCCTTTAAAATCTGCAATGGAAGAAAGGATAGGAGATAAAAATGCAATCAACAGATAAGCAAATGCAATCGCATAATTATATAAGGAGGCACTCTCATATTCAATTCCCAAGAACATTACTTTATGGGAAAGCACTTTGCCTGCAGCATCTTTCACAGTAGTAATTGCATCGTAATAAGCAGGGAATATAGTGGAGGTAATAACGAGATTATAGGCACTATTGGCCCAATCGTACATAGCCCAACCAGTAATTACTTTTTTGGAAGCAGTAAGCATTAGTTATCAGTTATCAGTGAACAGTAAACAGTTAGCAGTAAATAGTGAATAGTTATCAGTGAGCAACTGTTTACTGTTCACTGATGACTGTTCACTGTGGCGTTAGTAAACAGTTTTTCTTTTGCCGCTCTCAAAGTCTTTAAAGATGAAAGCACCTAGTTTGTCTAAGCTTGCAAAGAAGGCTTTACCATTGTTCATCTCGGTAAACTCCTGTACAAAGTTTTGCAGGTATGGGTCGCTTGCAATCATAAAAGTGGTAATGGGAATCTTTAACTTCTTGCATTGTGCAGCTAGATTAATGCAACGATTCACGACCTTTCTATCTAGCCCAAAACTGTTTTTATAATACCTTCCCCCTATTTTCAGACAGGTAGGTTTACCGTCAGTTATCATAAAAATCTGTTTGTTCGGGTTCTTTCTTCTGCGCAACAAATCCATCGCCAATTCTAAGCCTGCAACGGTGTTGGTATGATAAGGTCCTACTTGCAAGTATGGCAAATCTTTCACTTCTATGGGCCATGCGTCGTTACCAAATACAACAATATCTAATGTATCTTTCGGGTATTTTGTTTGTATCAGTTCGCTTAATGCCATTGCCACTTTCTTGGCAGGGGTTATCCGGTCTTCCCCATATAAAATCATAGAGTGAGAAATATCTATCATCAACACGGTGGAGGTCTGCGTTTTAAAATCGTTTTCTCTTATCTGAAGATCGTCTTCATGCATCTTGAAACTCTCTACGCCGTGGTTAATCTGCGCATTGCGGATGCTCTCCGTAAAATCTATCTGTTCCAGCATATCCCCAAACTGATAGGGACGGCTATCCGAACTTATTTCATCGCCCTGACCCGGCTTTTTGGTTTGGTGATTGCCTTGTTTAGACTTCTTTAGCTTTCCAAATATTTCTTCCAGACTTTTCTTACGAATAGATTGTTCCGTTTTACCCGTAATCTTAAAGTCGCCATTAATCGGGTTTTCATTCAGGTAACCATTTTCTTTAAGGTCATCTATAAAGTCGCCAATACCATACTCATTATTGGTAAACTGGTATTTTTTATCCAGTTCACTCATCCAACTCAGTGCTTCGGAGGCATCGCCATTGGTATAGGTGAGGAGTTGGGTAAACAAATCGAGCATCTGTTCGAACTTGCTTTTTGTATTATCTGCGGAATCAAACTTTATAAAACGGTAACCAGTCATGAATGAATCATTTACTTATGAACAATGAAAATATACCTAATAAGTATATAAAGCAAATCTTTCGGAAAAAGTTTATTGGGAGGTAAATGATAACGGTTTTCGAAAACCCTTATTGCAATAAAAAAAGACGAATTAATATCCGTCTTTTAATCTCTTATTGTAAGGGATAATCTATTTGTAGGTAATAGTAGTTATGCCATTACCCATGCCAGTTACTTTAATTATGCGCCCTTGACTATCTGTTGTAACATTTGCAGAGCCGAGGTCTGGTAGATTGATAGATAATCCATCAAACCAATAGCCATCTGTAAACAGGGCACCAAGCATATTTGCTATGGTAGGATTATAAAAAGGATTTGGATAATTTGAATAGTTGCTTCTTGTATAACTATCCCCATAAGCAAAGCCCCATCCCATCTTTATCAGATTGCCGTTGATTAGTACTATAGTATCCTTTCCAATTGAGTTACCATCCCATTGGGTTATATTAATGATATCACCAGAGTAATAATATCGATAACTGGACGATTTTCCAGAACCCAGCAAAACAGAATCTACCATAACCCTGCCTTGACTGTTATAAATTAAAGTGTCATTTGAAATGCTTGTCCAAGTATAAAATGATTTTCGATAGATTGAAGTGTAGTTCCTTGGAAAACTTTCGTTTTGCTTATAATAAAAACTTTGTGATCCACTATCAACCGACAAATTTCCATATTTGTCATTAGTACTATTGTAATAAGAAATATGTACTAGATTACTATTTATATCATAAATGAATTTGTATATTTTTGAGTATACATTTGAGTCTGGCGAAGAAAATACTTCATTAACACTTGAAATATTGTATGCAAAAGCTGTGGGGCTAGTCCCTCCATCTTTTTTACAACTATAAAGTGAGGTGATGATTAAAATAGCAATTACTAATTTTTTCATTTTTACATGTTTATTGGCGAAAATAAGGGAATCAACTTACATAATCTGCCTGTTCAAAGATTCATGGACAACCCTAGAGGACAAACCCTGATTGGATTTGAACGCATTTAACGATCGCACATCGGAAGACTGCCCTATCCGTAATATAAACGGATAAACAGCTAGCGTAGCGTCGGTAACCCTAAAAACTTGAGGCTGCAATAATCTATCATAAGCTAAAACTGCCTTTTTCATCCAATTGTTCATGTGTACGGAACTTCCGTACACATGAACATATTGCCCGAAGACAAATGATACCGTATCATTACTTAAACAATTGATAAGGAGAAAAAGATATTAGTTACGGTGCGCTGAGTTTGATAGAAAATAAGTTGGTTTTATAAAACAGATAGAACATGGTAAGCGGCTGTTTTGACGCTCATAAATCGAAATTACCCATTTTTATCAATCGATGAAAGCGCCTACATGTTTTAGATATTATGTGGATAAAAATAGTTGATAAAACGGCATGAAATAAAAAGAAATCAGCAATACTTCCATTAGTTTTACCCTCAAAAAAATAAAACAATGCTAGTACAATCTCTATTGGGTGAATTTAACTTTGAAGTAGAAAACACCCGCAAATTATTGAATGCAATTCCTGACAGTGCCTTGACTTGGAAACCTTCTGAAAAGAACTGGACAACAGGACAACTGGCATCGCACATTGCAGAAGTTTTTAATTGGTACGAACCTACCTTGCACCAAGATGTGATGGATATGGCTGCCTACAAATACGACAAAGGTGATATATCTAAAGCAGCAAACATTGTAGCTAAGTTCGAAGAAAACGTGCTTAAAGCAAAAGATAGCCTTGAAAGAGCTACCGACGAAAGTATGTTTGGCGAATGGAAGATGGTTGTTGGTGACCAACCGGCACTGTTTCCTCCAATGCCAAGAATTCAGGTGGTGCGTTCATTTTTATTTAACCACCTCTACCACCATCGTGGTGAATTGATTGTTTATCTTCGTGCCACTGGCAATAAAGTGCCGTCTATTTATGGTCCAACTGCGGATGATAAATTCTAAAAGTAAAGGTAAATTAAATAGAATAGCGGCTGTTTTGGAGGTAATACTTCACAATAGCCGCTTTTTTTTGAGAATAGTATCCGCTAGCATTATTTCATCCTGAATCTGCCATCAATCAGCCAGTTATCTAATTTTAATACTTAAAAACCACATTATCTGTATTTTATTTATCTTCAATGCCTTAATTTTGAAAAAAATGCAGAAATTATTAATTTCATCTACCGTAGTATAAAACTAAAACCGACTAATTAAACAACAGAAATAATATTGACAAACAAATAACACCTGAATAAAATGACGAATGAGGAAGAAGTGTTTATGAAAGAGGCAATCCGCCTTTCTATAACAAATGTAACCGAGGGAAAAGGCGGACCTTTTGGTGCAGTGATTGTAAAAGATGGCAAAATAATAGCCCGCGGGGCAAATCAGGTTACCAGCAGCAACGACCCCACTGCCCATGCTGAGGTGGTTGCTATCCGCAATGCGTGCAAAATATTGGATACTTTTCAGTTAGACGGCTGCGACCTCTACACTAGTTGCGAGCCCTGCCCCATGTGCCTCGGCGCCATCTATTGGGCTAGACCTGCCCGCTTATTTTATGCCAATACCAAGGCAGATGCGGCGGCAATTCAGTTCGACGACCAGTTTATTTATGAGGAAATAGCATTGCCATTAGGCGAAAGAAAACTGTTTACAAAGCAATTGTTGCAGGAGGAAGCATTGGAGGCTTTCCGACTATGGCAGGAAAGCAATGCAAAAGTTGAGTACTGAGAATAGTTTTAACACATAGGGACATAGAGAAATAGAACACACAGACAAGAGAGTATGAGGGAAATATATTGTGAACAATGTTGGATAGATGGCAAGTTGCAGGCTGCTACTGTTGCAATAGAAGGTGGGTTGATAACGGCGATTCTGCCTTATAAAACAAAAGATGCCACTGCTGTCTCTGGCGTTTTGATGCCTGGTGCAATAGATGCACACGTGCATGTGAACGAACCGGGGCGTACCGAATGGGAGGGATTTTATACCGCCACACAAGCAGCGGCAGCGGGTGGAATCACAACCATTGTGGATATGCCTTTGAATGCTAGCCCTGTAACCACCACCCTTGCGGCCTTTGAGGAAAAACTGGAAGCGGCAGAAGGAAAACTAACCGTGAACTGTGGCTTTTATGCAGGATTGGTTCCAGGAAATAGTAGCGAATTGCCTGCTCTGATGGAGGCTGGCGTATTGGGTGTAAAATGTTTTCTGGTACATTCGGGCATTGATGACTTTCCTAATGTAGAAGAGAAAGATTTGAATGAAGCAATGCCGTTGATTGCCAAACACAAAATTCCATTGCTGGCTCACTGCGAAATATCGGATGGCTATGTCTCCGAAGCTTTCTTGAAGGCGCCTACCAGTTATCAAAATTATCTGGCCAGTCGTCCGCAAGAATGGGAAGTAGAGGCTGTGAAACTGGTGATTGGATTGAGTAAACAACACGGTTGTGCGGTTCATATTGTTCATGTGACGGCTTCGGATGCCATCGAAGACATTGCGATAGCAAGAAGCGAAGGGTTGTCCGTAACGGCTGAGACCTGTCCGCATTATATTTATTTTAATGCAGAAGCAATTCCCGATGGACAAACAATGTTTAAGTGTGCGCCCCCCATTCGTGAGAAAGCAAATAACTTGATGCTTCAAAAAGCACTACAACTAGGCATCCTGGATTTTATCGCAAGTGACCATTCTCCTGCACCACCATCCATAAAGGAACTGGAAAGTGGTAACTTATTAAAAGCCTGGGGGGGCATTGCCGGATTGCAGTTTCTATTACCTGCTAGCTGGACAAGCCTAAAGAAAGTGATGAAACTAGAAGCATTTATTCCGTTAATCACGGAACATCCTGCTAAGTTTCTACAACTAAACAATCGAAAAGGGAAGATAGCCGTTGGTTACGATGCCGATTTGATAATATGGCATCCTGAGGAGTCGTATGAGGTAAAGGCAGAGGCAATCTTACATCGGCATAAAGCTAGTCCCTACACAGGGAACACCTTGTTTGGCAATGTAATAGAGACCATTGTAAACGGAACAACGGTATTCAAGGATAACAAAATAGCAGAGGGTTCAGCGAGCGTAGGGAAGAAGATATTTAATGTTTAATTTAAAATCGAGAATTTAAAATTCAAAATAATTCACCATGGTTCCATCAGTAAAAGAAATTATTAAACTAGCACCTGCCTTTGCGCAATTAACAGATTTAGCTGCAGAGCGCTTGGGTGGAAAAGTATTGTATGCCACCGACGACTTCTTCGCAGAGAAAGAGAATCTGATTAAAAAAGGAAGAGGCATATTTATTACTGACAAATACACCGATCGTGGTAAGTGGATGGATGGCTGGGAAAGCAGACGCAAACGTACCCCTGGGCATGATTGGGCAATTATACAATTAGCAACGCCGGGCAAGATTGCAGGGTTCGATATAGACACCAACTTCTTTTTGGGCAACCATCCTCCACATGCTTCGGTTGAAGCTATTTATCTGGAGGATGCCAGCAATATAACCGATTGGGAAACGCTACCTTGGGAAGAGATATTGGCTAAATCACCTCTGGATGCAGGTAGTCAGAACTTCTATGAATGCAAGAGCGAGAAATTGTTTACACACCTTTGTTTGCATATTTATCCCGATGGCGGTGTTGCAAGGTTTAGGGTATATGGTACCGTATTTAAAAACTGGGATGTAGTAGCAGCAGACGAAACTGTAGATTTGACTGCTGCAATCAATGGCGGACAAGCCATTGCTTGCAACGATATGTTTTTTAGTGCCATGAGCAACTTGATTATGCCGGGTCGTGGCATTAATATGGGTGATGGATGGGAAACTAAAAGAAACCGTACCCCCAACAACCGCGACTGGGTAGTATTACAATTAGCAACTACTGGAACAATTAATAAAATATTGGTGGATACTTGTCATTTCAAAGGAAACTATCCAGATAGATGCTCCATAGAAGGTTGTCTGCTGACAGAAAATAGTGATCCCCTAGCTGAAAGTGTACATTGGACAACTTTACTTCCTGAACAGAAATTAAGTCCAGACAATGAACATAAGTTCGAAGGTGAGATTGCCAACAAGGGCCCTTTCTCCCATATTCGGTTAAATATCTTTCCAGATGGGGGTATCAGCAGATTGCGACTCTGGGGTAATAAAAAGTAGCCAGTAAAATTATATTATGCAAATAATTAACCCTATTCAATATTAAAGGCACTAACTACTTCAATTAGGTTTTAAAGACTGATGTATTATAAAGTCCCCCTTCCAATATGTATTTATTAATCATAATCTTGCTTAAAAATACTAATTGACAGGTTAAACCAATTGTTTGCACCATTAGAACAAATCATTTGTCTATCAAAATGCGTTCTTTATATCTTATTAGAAAATCTAACGATTACAATGAGTCATTCACATAAAATTCCGCTTCAAAGCAAAATTAAAAGTGCCCTGTTTAAATTGGTTACTATTGCTTTTATACAATTTAGTATTACAAGTTTATACGCTCAAAAAGATGTTTCATCTGTAGAGTCACCACTAGAAGTACTTAAGTTAGTAGGTAATAAGCTAGTAAAAGAAACGCCATTTAAGTATCAATTGAGTTTATCTACCCCCAATAAAACATTTAATGGTATTCAGGTCGTTGATTTTGGAAGAACATTTGGTTTGGGAAAATCAGCTGTTGCTTATGCGACGACCTTACTTACTGCTTCTGAAAACACAGATTTAAACATTCAAATTGAACACAATGATGGTTGTAAAATATGGCTGAATGGAAAGGTTGTTTATGAGAAATCTGGAGATAGAAAAATAAATCTGGTTTACGAAGAGCGTAGTGTGAAAATGAATAACGAATGCGAACTGTATTTACATAAAGGCAAAAATACATTGCTCATTAAATCTGAAACTGCTGGCAATGAGTGGAAAGTTTACATACAACCTCCCGCTACCAAAGGAGCAATACTTGCAAATGGGGTAAGCTATCCAGCAATTGGCTTGACGAGCATGAAGTATGTAGACAAATCTGTTTCAAATGTTTCGAACTGGCTGGTCGTGGGCCCTTTTGAAAATACCAATCGCAAAGGATTGGAAACAGTTTATGAACCCGAAAACCAGATTCGCTTTGGATATATGTATGAAGGTGCCGATGAGCTGGTAACCTGGACAATACCAAGAATAGAAGTTTTGGGTGGAATGATTAATCCAAAGAAATGGGGAACAAGCTATAATTGGAACTATCACAATGGTGGAACAGCTTGGGCAATGGAGAAGTTATCTCAGATAACTGGTGAAAGCAAATATGGTCATTATGCAGATAGTTTCTGCAATTTTCACTTGGATGGAATACCATTTGTCAACTATCAAGTAAATAAATTGAATGTTGATAGTTCTGCCAACAAAGAAATATTGGGTGTACCCTTGTTAGATTTCACGCTGGCACCTTCGCTCCCATTGGTTTATAAATTGGAAAGTAAGGATGATTTTCCTAAACGAGAAGCTTATAAAGCCTTCGTAGATAAGATGATTAAATATGCCGAAGAAGGTCAGTTAAGGATGCCTGGCAGTAATATATTCACCAGGCTTTCTCCCGAAAAGTACACCACTTGGGTAGATGATATGTTCATGGGTATTCCCTTTTTGGTGCAGGCTTCTCTATACACCAATGACCCTGTCTTAAAAAAGAAGTTATTGGATGATGCAGCCAATCAAGTTATCAATTTCAATAAAGAGGTATGGGATAGCTCTGCACATTTGTATTGTCACGCTAAGTACTCTGAGAAAAATGTAAAATTGCCCCATTGGTCTCGTGCAAATGGTTGGGGAATATGGGCAACTTCGGAGGTTTTATTGAATTTGCCCAAAAATCATCCAAAATACAAAGCTGTACTACAACATTATAAAGAGCATGTTGCGGCAATTGTAAAATATCAAAATGACAATGGTTTTTGGTACAATGTAATTGACCGTAAAGATTCAAAAGAGGAAATTTCTGGAACAGCCATATTTACAATGGCAATTGCTCGTGGAGTTACCAATGGTTGGCTTGACGCTGTAGAATATAAAAATGTGGTATTAAAAGGATGGAATGCTATAAAATCAAAAATTGATTCGGATGGAACTGTACACGACATTTGTATGGGTACTATGTGTTCTGAAGATGTAAATTATTACATCAACCGCCCATATTATGATAATGACACCCACGGATTATTCGCAGTACTTTTTGCTGGAATAGAGGTTAACAATCTACTTAATAAAGTAGAACAAACAAAAATCGAAGAGTCTAAGGCTCTATCTAAATAAATAAGTTAACCTTCGTTTATATTATTAAATAACTCCGAGAAAAAATTCGGATAAAAATAATTAAGAGTTTCTTTCTATTGCTTCATCTAGCATTTTTCTGAAGGTATTTCCAATAGGAATAGTATAGGTATCTATCGTAATTTCATTTTTGCTAATAAAATCTACCTGGTTCATTGCTACAATATAAGACCTATGCACACGCACAAACTCAACCGGGTGTAGCTTGCTCTCAAACTCTTTTAAGTTTTTGAGTGTAGTGAGTGGTGTCTTTTTCCCTTTTAAAAATATTTGGGTATAATCCTTTAAACCAGAGAAAAAAAGTACTTCACTGAGGGTTATCTTAATAAGTTTATAATCTGATTTGATAAATAGAAAATCCTTTTTTTCTACTGTTTCAATTTTATTTATACCAAAAACATAATCACAGATATTTTTCTTGAGCGACAAAACTCTTTCGAGGCTGATTGGTGTTTGGAGATAAGCAAATACCTGTTGAGAATTCACAAAGTTTTCTATTTCGGCACTTGTACCACTACATACTATCAGAGGGCGGCTATGTTGCTTTTTCAGCCATTTTAATATATTGTTAGTCAACGAAGAGATGGAGCAGATAATGACTGATGGATAATCTATAGTAGAGTTGAAAAGAGCACTTTCATCAACAATCAGAACATTATTGGTAAAGTCAGTAGTAGATAAATAAGTTTGCAGAATGAGTGCCTCAGACAACTCGTGATGAACAATATAAAAATGAATCATTGCTTGTGATTTATAAACAAAAGGATGTTAAATATAAAGTAGAGCGCTCTAATAATTAAAAATAATTTACTTGATATAACTTATACATAAAAAAAGGGATTAATGTAGATTAACCCCTTTTTAAAGCATTTATTATTTTTGAATTCCAAGGCTATCTAACTCCCTAGAGGAAACTGCCGGCAACCCTACTCTTTTTTTCATTTTGCTTATTACCAAGTTTGCAACTTTAAGAGCTTGCTCTTTAGTAGTAAACTCTTTGTTTCCCTCAACAGCAGGGATTACGTGTTGAGTAATATACAACTTATTACTAACTAAAATCTGATATCCCCATCCATTGTCGAGATGCAAAGCTCGAGCTTCTATCTTATCTGCATCTTTAGTATACAATAACACAGAAGTGATGTATGCAATTACTGAGAATGCAAAAAGAATATATATCCAATTTTTTTTAATCATCCGTGTTTAAAGCTGTGTAAGGTTGAAATTCTTCTAAATCATCAAAATAGGTTCCGCCAGCTTTACCTAAAGAAACAAATCCTCTACCATTTATTACAAATGCCACTCCACCTTCGCGACCTGAACGTTCAAAATTTGATTTGCGACTCCATAGGTCATTATTAAAATCATACGCCCATGTTTTTTGGGTATAACCTCCATTTACACCAGCAGAAATGTAAGCAGAATCCCCCATTACAAATCCAACCCCACTATTACGAATAATGTCAGAATAATCATCATCATAGTTCTGAGTACTCGCATTGCTAATTACCTTGAGACCTTTCCAAAGGTTAGTAGTAGGATCGTAAGCCCAGAAATCGTTGATGTTAGTACCACCACTTCCCAAGCCCGTTACAACATAACCAAGTGTTTTACCAGATGCTTTGTCTGTATGTACAAAACTAATTGCCATCATACGTTTAAACCCAGCATTGCTGTAAACTGGTCCACCTGAAGTAGTTGGAGGAGTCGTAGAAGTAGTCCCTAATGGTGCCATAGCAGACCAACTATCGTTTGATGGATCATATCTCCACAAATCTTTTTTGTATTCATTGTCATAACCACAAGTTACATAGCCATAGTCACCAATAGCGAATGCTGTAGCACCATAACGACCTGTAACTACTGGAGACGCACCTGCAGCAAAATTTGCTTTTCTAGACCAAGAGTTGGTAGCAACATTATATGCCCAAGTATCGGAGAACTTATTATAACCATCAGTACCGGTAGTAACATAACCAATCTTACCAATGGCAAAAGCAACTGCACCATTTCTTGCTGGAGCAGAATCTGCACCAGAAGAAGGCATGTAAGCTTTTTGTTGCCAAGAGTTTGAGATATTGAAAGACCACAAATCATTATATCTTACACTACCATCATAGCCTGTTCCAACATAAGCAGTGTCTCCTACGGTAAAAGAAACTGCTTGAAATCTTGCATTGGCAGGAGATTCGGCACGTGTTACCCAGTTACCGCTTTGTAATGGATTCGTGGTGGTGTTGTTGCAAGCAAGCAGTAACAAAACGACACTCGCAGGTAAGAAAAAGAAATACTTAATTAACTTCATTGTTCTAAAATTTTCGCTGAAATTATAAGTGGCAGTGTTAGACAAATAGTTAAAATGGATTTTCAAGTATATTTTACTGATTAATGATTGTTTTATGCCTATCAAATGCCAATTTTGGGTATTGATAAAATACTTTTATTTCACAATTCAATACAATTAGTAAATAAGTAAATATTAAAAGACAAAAATTAATTAATCATCGTTATATTGACATCATTCATCCATAGTAACAATTTTGTAACAGGCAGTAATTATAGTATTGCCAATGTTGCAAAGTATTCCATTACTTTTGGCAGCTTCATATAACAAATACTTATGCGATTAAAGCAAACTATCTATTTTTTCTTCCTCGTCTTTTTCAGCTTGACAGCTTGTCAAAAAGTAGATATCCAATATGGTACACAAGTATTGGACAACCAATATACCCAGGTTGTAAGTATAGACACTTTTACCACAAGCCTATCTACTGTATACATCGACTCATTTCCAACTTCGGGTACGGGTGTCACTTTATTGGGAGGATATACAGATACTTCATTTGGAAGAATTGACACAAAGTGTTATTTCGACTTAAATCCACCATCATACCAAAAAGTGTATGATAGCACAAGGTTCGACTCTTTAAGATTGATTCTTAGGCTAAACAGAAGTTATTATGGAGATACAACTCAACCAATCCATATTGACGTACGTCAGATTTCTCAGCAAATACTATTTCCTCAAAATGTATACAGTTTCTATAATGTAGATAAATTTCCTGTTTATCCAGATTTGATAGGATCAGGTGACTTCTTAGTACACCCTACTTACTACACAGATTCAATTAGTATCAAATTGAGTGATTTGCTCGGAAAAAAATTATTAGATAAGCTAAAAAATCCAACGGATTTAGACTTACAGAATAGTGATAACTTCCTTCATTACTTTAATGGTATTTGTCTTAGTGGAAATGCTAGTAATAAGCTAATCTTGAACTGTACCGATGCCATAGTAATGCGATTAACTTATTCTAAGCCAGGGCCTGATACACTAGAAAGGCACTACATAGATTTTACACTCGGCAATAAAGAACATCATTTCAACAATATTCAGGTTGATAGAAGTAAAACAGCATTAAAGAACATTAGCCACTACGACAGCATCATTCCTAGCAATCAATTGAATAACAGAGCGTACAGTCAATATGCCTCTGGCGTAATGACCAAAATAACATTCCCAACTCTTCACAATTTATTAAAAGTTCCCTATTACTCAAAGATTCTTTCTGCGCAACTTAAGATAGTACCCGTTCGGGGGACTTATGATACTTACTATTTTCTACCCCCTTCCTTAAATTTAGTTACAACCAACTTAACTAATTTACAAGGAGGTGCTTTAACATCTCCTGGTTCTAATAGTGCCGAAAATGGAAATCTATTTACCGATTATACAAATGGGGATAATACGGCTTATACCTATGACGTATCTAATTACATAAAGGCTTTAATAACAAATCCTTTGGCATATAGCTATTCGCTTAATAATGCTCCTGCAAATAATTATGGATTGCTTTTGGTACCACCATCTCCTGCTTCATTAACGCAATTCTCAAGAATCATTTTGGGTGATCAGAATCAACCTAAAAACTTCAGGACTATATTGCAGATAAACTATCTAACAGTTCAACCACAATAAGCAAACAACTAACATGATTAAGAGAATTATTTTAAATATAGCTGCTATTGTTTGTTTGCAACAGGTAGTTTTTTCACAAAACAACAATTCTCCTTATTCCATTTATGGCATAGGAGATATTGAGCAAAGCAGCTTTGATAGAACATCGGGGATGGGTCATTCAGGAATGGCACTCACCTCCAATAGATTCCTGTACAATTCAAATCCTGCATCATTGAGTGGGTTAGATGATAAGTTTTTTAATTTTGAAATGTCAGGACGTGCGAAATTCATCAATTATTCTGGAGACCCAATAACAAATAGTTCAAGCTCCTCTTCGGATTTGCAGATAAAGAAATTGAGCTTGGCAATAAAAATAAAGCCAAATTGGGGAATGAGTATTGGTTTGCTTCCATTTAGTAGTGCAAACTATTCATTTAGTTCTAACAAGTATATCCTTGGCGCAGGCAATGTTACGGTTCCTTCGTACTATCAAGGTTCGGGAAGCCTGAACCAGTTGTACTTTTCAAACAGTTATAATCTTTTCAAAAACTTCTCTCTAGGACTTCAGTCTTCATATCTTTTTGGTCAGTTTAGTCAGACCGAAAGTATCTTATCTACTTTTGCAACAGATAGTGGTCTTACTACTACCCGAAAAAATGTAATTGGTGCCGCTTATTTCAAACCAGGCTTTCAGTACAATACGAAAGTGAATAGCAAACTTAAATTATACATCGGGGGAACTGCCACATTCAAAACATCCTTGAATGGTGTTACCAGTTTGTCTGTAGCTGATGGAGGAAATACAGTGCCTACTCCACAAAATACTATTATAGATAATTATAAGAGTACCCCTTTTACATTGCCAGCCAAATATTCTGGAAGTATTGCGGCAAAACTGAAAGAAAAATATACGTTCTCAGTTGATTATTCTTTTCAGAATTGGAACAGCCTCAATATGCAGGGAATTACCTACAAATTAGTTAACAGCAGTTTCTTAGGGGCTGGTTTTGAATTTGCAAAAATTCAGAAGTTCAGAGATATTAGCATTGAAAGACATTTCTGGCAGGCTGGCGTGTTTTGTAACAACTCCTATTTGCAAATTAATGGACAACAGGTATCTACTTACGGCATTACTTTGGGAGGTGGAAAAAACTTTTTAAGAAGTAACCTTGGAATGCAGATAAATACAGAGCTTGGTGTTCGTGGAATGACAACAGGAAGCATGGTTCAAGAAAATTATGCTCAGATAAATGTTATTTTAAGTTACAGAGACTTCTGGTTTGTAAAGGTTAAGCGCTTTGACTAGGCATTAAACAGCTACACGCACATTTCATTTTCATTTTCATATAAATGGTTGATTCCTCCGCTTAAAAAAGGAACTTAATATGATAAAAAGAATTTTAATAAGTATACCGTTAATTGCTGGCAGCATTATTAGTATAGCACAAACCCAAAAGGTGGTAGCCGATAAAATTGTTGGTCAGGTAGGAGATAAAATAGTCTTACTATCCGATATAAATAATGCAATTGCCGACTATAAACGCCAAGGACAGGAAGCACAGCTACCTCCCAATCCTGAATGTTCGTTCTTAGAAGGACAATTGATACAAAAAGCACTGGTATTACAGGCAGAAAAAGATTCATTGGTGGTGAGTGAAGATGATATTGAAGCCGGACTAGACAATCAGATTCGTGGTTTTATAAATGCATACGGATCTAAAGAGGTACTGGAGGAAATTGCCGGAAGAACGGTCTATCAAATCAAAGAAGACTTTAGGATTCCATTCAAAGAGCGTAAGTTAGCCGATCAGATGAGGGGAAAAATATTAGAGAACATAAAAGTTACGCCTACCGAAGTAAAAGCATACTATAATAAAATTCCAAAAGATAGCCTGGCCTATTACGAAAGCCAGATTGAGATAAACCAAATTCAGTCTCAACCTAAAGCTAGTGCAGAAATAGAACAATTTTGTATCAGTCAATTATACGAATACAAAAGGCAAGCGGAAAGCGGTACTAAGAAGTTCGAACAATTGGTTAAGTTGAACTCCGAAGATCCAGGTAGTAAGGATAATGGTGGACAATACAACATAAACAGAACCAATAAAGAGTTTGATCCTGCCTTTACAGCGGCTGCATTCAGGCTTAAAGATGGTCAGATATCTAATGTTGTAAAATCTAAGTTCGGCTATCACATTATTCAAATGGTAAGCAGATCGGGCGATGATGCACTTGTGAGGCATATCCTCAGAATCCCTCCCGTTACGGATGATGAAGTAGCAAAATCTATCCATAAATTAGATTCTGTAAGAACAATGATCAATAATGGTTGGCTAAGTTTTGGCGAGGCTGTAGATAAGTTCAGCGATGATGAAAGTAGTAAGTTTAATGGCGGTACGATTACTGCAAGAGACGGGTCATCGTTATTAAATATCGATCAGTTGGATAAAGACTTGGTTGTAAGCATCAAAAATCTAAAGCCTGGAGAAATTTCTAAGCCAAGCACTTACACCGATGAAAGAGGAAGGAAGATGGTACGTATTGTATATCTAAAAAATCGTACACAACCTCACAGAGAAAATTTAAAAGATGATTATAACCGTGTTGCTGAAAGGACTTTGGAAGAAAAAAAACACGAAGCCCTTACAAAATGGTTTCAAAACCATTTGCCCAATTACTATATAACCATTGATGAAGCATATAAAGATTGTAATAGCCTTGCAGAATGGTGGAGATACTCTACTAAATAAACTCAAATATTAATTTCACAACAAATGAGAAGGGATTTAGCAGTGCTAAATCCCTTCTCATTTTGCTTTACTTGCATTGTGTTGATTTAGCTTTTGAAAATAATCCTATCTGTTATCTTTACACCATAAATATGCCCTATGTTGTATAAGTGGTTGGTAATTGTATTAGTTTGTTTTTACTCTTTTATCAATGCACCAGCAAAAGCACAACTCACTTACCAAACCATACGAATAGAATATGATAGCGGCTGGAATTACAAAAACCTCACACTCATTCCCATCAGATTTAAGGTAGACGGTTACCCTTTATTTTATTTCCCTGCCAGATTAGTTTCGCTACATGAAGCCATGCAAAGCGGTAAACTAAAGTTTAAAGAGTTTTATTTCGAAAAAGACGCTTCCGTAAGGTTATTAACCGTAGAGAATACAAGCAACAACTTTGTTTTACTTCAAAATGGTGAAATGATTACCGGAGGCAAACAAGATAGGATGCTTGCAGAATCTAAGATTATTTATCCCAATCAAAAAGACCAGTTTGTAGATGTATTTTGTATCGAACAAAGCCGATGGGATAAAAAGCCAAAACCTTTTAAATATGCCGGAGATGCTGATGACGATTTGAAACGAATAATGGATCAAACCAATCAGCAACAGTTTATATGGAAGGAGATAGACAGACGTCTTTACACAAATGGTCAAATAAGCAAAACGGCTGCTTACCTAGATCTGCACAATAACCACGAGAAAGAAGATACGGCATACCTCAATTTCTTTAATCGCAAGATGCAAGCTAGCGACAGTATGTTTGCAGGGTTCATTGCCATCACAGATACAATTGTAATTAGTTGTGAAGTATTTGCAACCACCTCTCTTACAACTGCAAGCTACCAAAGTATGCTACAGGGATGGGTAAGTAGTGCGGTTTTAAATGGGAAAGCACCAGATTTACCCTATAAAAAATTGAAAATATTTACGGATGCCCTTTTTGATAATGAAGAGAAACAGAAAATATTTCTTCAAAAGCATGGCAAAGCGTTTATTTGCGAAAAGAAAGTGTTTCACCTGGTGGCACATGGATAATTGATAGTGGTTAATAATTAGTAGTTAATACTTTAACAACTAATATCTAATTACTAACAACTAATCATTAACAACTAAAAGTATGTATCTAGTATCTACACCTTGGTGGCTTAGAAGATTATATCCAACCTTATGTTGGCAGGTGAACACAGTGGAGAAGGATATTTACCTCACTTTTGATGATGGTCCCCACGAAACAGCTACTCCGTTTGTACTAAATACTTTACAACAGTATAATGCCAAAGCAACCTTTTTTTGTATTGGTAATAATGTTCGAAAACACAAAGAAATATATAATAGAATTTTTTCGGAAGGTCATTCGGTAGGCAATCATACCGAGCATCACCTGAAAGGATGGAAAACAAGGGACTACAATTATTTAAAAGACATCTCTATAGCCGAGCAATCCATTCATTCACCCCTTTTTCGTCCTCCTTATGGCCGTATCAAACGCTCACAGATAAAGAAATTGCAAGAAGTTTCATCTCCTATGAAAATAATAATGTGGTCGGTGTTAAGTGGCGATTTTGATGCTACTATATCCGGAGAAAGGTGCCTGAAAAATGTGATAAAGCATACCAAAGAGGGTAGCATTGTTGTGTTTCATGATAGTGCCAAAGCTTGGGATAGATTGCACGATGCTTTGCCAAAAGTATTGAAACATTATACCGAAAAAGGATTTCAATTCAAAGCATTATAACCACCTATTATTTTGCTTCCGTTTAGGTATGAAGGGATAGGGTTTAAAAAAGAAGGCAGAGGTAGAAACCTTAGCCTGTTATAATCCGTACCCTATGAAAACAATCTTCAATCTATTTAAACCGGTATTTCCTCCGTTTATTCTGTCGCTATTTCGGTAGCTTTTATTAAACGGGTACTATTGTTCTTTTATTTTCTAACAGATAAATTTATTTTATTGTGTTTAGGACATAAATTATTTTAAAATTTGCACCATGAATTTGATAGATACGCATTGCCACCTCTATTCAGAAGAATTTGAGGGTGATATAGACGCTGTTATTGGCCGTGCAAAGGCTGAAGGGGTAACAAAGTTCTATTTGCCTGCCATAGATAGTTCTTGTTTGGAGGCTATGTTGTTGTTGGAACAAAAATTTCCCAACGAATGCATTGCTATGATGGGCTTGCATCCTTGTTATGTAAAAGAAAATTATAAAGAGGAGTTGGCTATAGTAGAAACACAATTAGCAGCACGAAATTTTGCCGCAATAGGAGAAATAGGGCTAGACTTTTATTGGGATAAAACATTTACAACCCAACAATATGAGGCTTTTGAGCAGCAGATGCAATGGGCCCTGCACAAACAATTGCCCATTGTAATACATACCCGCAATGCCATGCAAGAAACCTTGGAAAGGGTAAAGCCATTTGCCGCAAAAGGACTAAAAGGAATCTTCCACTGCTTTAGTGGTAGCTATGAAAGTGCAAAACAGATAGTTGATATGGACTTTTTGTTGGGAATCGGGGGCGTTATTACCTATAAGAATGCCGGATTGCCCGAAGCCCTCAAGAATATCCCTGTAGACTATCTGGTTTTAGAAACAGATGCACCCTATCTTACCCCTGTACCTTTTAGAGGGAAAAGAAATGAAAGCAGTTACCTGAAATATATTATTGAAAAGCTAGCTGAGGTAAAAGAAATATCTATGGAAGCACTTGCAGCTATCACAACATCTAATGCTGAGAAGCTTTTTAAATAAGGAGGCAAGTTGCAAGTTTCAAGTTACAGGTTATTAGTAACCTGAATCCTGTATCCACTTCATTCCACAATTCCCACTTGTTAATAATTTCTTAATGTATAAAATGGTTGATTGCTTCAATTAACTCGTAACTTTCCCAAAACTTATTTATATGAGATGGAGAAAGTTCAACGGCGAAACAATCAACCTCCCTATTAAGGAAGCAGTAGCAGAAGCAATCAGGTCGGAAGTAGCAAAAGGAACTAAGCTAAAAGTGTGCATTGGCACCGATAGCCAGGTGAAAGGTGCTGAAACCGAATTTGCGACAGTAATTGTTTTCTTAAGGGAACATGCAGGTGGGTTTATGTACATCCACAATGAAAAGTCTAAGCAAAAGTTCCATTTAAAAGAACGGATGCTGAGTGAAGTAGCTAAAAGCATTGAAATTGCTTATGCCCTTTGCGACTTGTTTATTGAGTTTAAAGTAGATATGGAAGTACATGCAGACATCAACACAAATCCTGCTTTTAAAAGTAATGATGCGTTGAAAGAAGCGATGGGTTATATCCTAGGGATGGGATTTGCTTTTAAAGCCAAGCCCGAAGCCTTTGCAAGTAGCTGCTGTGCCGACAAAATGGTGAACTAGTTGTATTTAAAAAGGGCAAACACACGCTATAATAAACAAACCAATTTTCGAGGACGTACTTTTGGTAGTATCTCTCGGTAGCATTCTTTTCTTTATACTTTAATTAATCAAAAAAATTAACCGATATTTTATTTGTTTATATCCATTTTTCTATTACCAACCTATATTCTTCATCCCATTGAGTAACGCTGTTATATGCTCGCCGTTACTAATCCTCTTATTTTCTTTTTCCTATTCAGGCATTTTCAATAATTCATCCTCTTCTGTATAATAATCAATGTCAACACTATATTTATATTCTTTTGGAAACGTTACATAGCCAACACAAGACCCCGATATGTATGCGACTGTGGGGGAGGTTGGTTACAGTTTAGTATAGTTGCAGTATAAAACTCTGGGTAGTATATTGGAGAATCCATTTGTGTTCGAATATACCTTTTATGATGGTGTTACTGAAAAGATGTTGGTGTAAAACACAAAACATCGGCGAGATGGGCTGTTCGGAACAACAACAAAGGCACAAAAAATGTCTAACCCTAACTGTTTACCTAGCTGATAGGCAATTATTTCGCTCCAAAATTCGTATTTGTAATGTTTGGCAGGTTTGCCATCTTTAGCAGCTTTCTTTTCTGAACATTTGAAGTAATGTTCATTACCTAAAGGGTCTTGTAATACACTTTTTGCTCTAGTGCCACCACTGTTGTACCAAAATAGTTCTTGCCAATTAGTAGCATCTATGAACTTTATTTCAATTTCAGAAATTTGCAAATTGTTTTTTTTGTCTCCAATATTACTTTATTACAAGTAAGTAGAAGTGTAATTATTTGAATCAAGTGACCAGCTGTGCTGAACAATTGAGCAAGTGGAGGCTTGCTATGTCAGTAAAACTAATGTTAGTAATGTATAATATTTTATAAAATTATACAGAATAAAAAAAAGTAATGAAAGATTGAATTACTTTCACCAACTCAGAAAGCAATATGTATGTAATTACACAATCTACACAAGTTACTGCGAGCCAAGTTTGGTTTGACGAACTAATTGCTACTTTGCGTACACATGAGTTGCAATTAGAAACCGATACAGCCTCCCCTGAAATGAAAAATATGTATGCAATATTCATGGGCAATAATTTGGATGAAATGTTTAAAGTCAACAAATCGACCACACAACAATACTTCGTTCAAAAAATAGTCGTTGAATATTTAAAGCAGCTAGATCAAACTTTACCATTAAAACTTGCTTTTAATTTTAATGATTCAGAGGTACTAGTATGGGCTGAGATTGAGGATAATGACGAGAAACAGGAGAAAGCACTTGCGAATGCAGAAGCAAAAATAAATGCAACTTTTCATCCATACGGATTTGATATGGAAAGTCTTATTGTTGAGAAAAGTGATAACTTACCCGTGCCGAATCATTACAAAATATTTAAGGCATAACCTATTGGCAAACTTTGACGAACATATAGAACAAGCCAGAAAAAACTTAGCTTTTTTAAGTGAGGTAAACCAAAAAATTGCTAACTACTACGACTGGCAAGTAACTATTTGTTTTTATACTTCCCTACACCTTGTAAATGCCCATTTAAGTAAACACAACTTACAATACAGAAAGCACAATGATGTAAACTATGCCTTGAATCCCTTTGTACAATTGTCTATTTCTAAATTACCCGAAGAGGAGTATGATTGTTATATGAGTTTACAAAGGTTGAGCAGAAGAAGCCGTTATTTAGCGAATGAAAAAGATAATAACTTAAAGAGTACACAGGCTTTTCTTACTTACGAAAAACATCTTTCTAAGGCAATCAAACACCTAGACAAGTTGATTTATTTTTTTGCAACTAAGTATGCTGTAAGTTTTGATAATAAAGACTTCACATGTACTGAAATTGGAAAAGGAGAAAAGTTGCATTATTTTAAGTTGACATAATTTGTTTAATTCAATTCAGGTTCGTTCCTACCAAGGCAGCAAAAAAGGATTTCCACTTCACCCCCTCACGCACTAGTCGAGCTCCAAAAAAATAGGTTATTATAATTTCAATTTGATAATTAATAACTCTTAGCACTATTCCTTTACCATCTTCGCTCCACACACCTTTCCATCTGTTGTTTGTATCCTTAAATGATAGGCACCTACCAACAACCCATTCACAGACAAAGTTGGGTTCGTAGCATCTTTCAACGAAACAGTCTTTACCACCCTCCCAATATTATCAATCACTTGCACCAAAGCTATATGGCTACCATTAACAGTTACCTTATCCTTTGCAGGGTTCGGATACACTGCCAATTGCTTACTTGCCACTAACCACTGACAACTAACAACTCTGCTATAGGTTGCCGCCCCGCCCTTTTCTACACTTTGCAACCTATAGTAGTTAGTACCATTGGTTGGGTGTGTATCTGTAAAAATATACCCATTTGCCCCACTACCTATAGCTTTTACGGTGCTTATCTCTGTGAATGAGCTACCATCTGTGCTGCGTTGGATAATGAAGTGACTGGTATTTTTCTCATTAGCAGTTTTCCAAAAAAGTTCATTAGCGTCAGCTTTGTTGTTAACCACAAAACTTATTAAACTGATAGGTAAAACAGGCGTAGAGGTAAGTGAACAGCCATTGGTATAATTAACGGTTACTGTATAACTACCTGCATTCGCATTGGCTAGTACAGAACTGGTATCCCCTTTTATCAAGGAATCGTTTAAATACCATTGATAACCAGAGGGAGTACCACTTGCAACGGCTATTATACTAGTCCCTTTTTTAGTAATGGTTGGCTGATTAATAAACCCAATAAACCCAGATATGGTTGCCGTATCCGTCGCATTAATAGGCAAACCTGTAACAGGGTCATTCACAATAATGGAGACACTTGAGGGTGTATTGGTAATACTTATTGGTGTTTTACCAATAATAGTATTTTGTACAGTAAAACTCAGAGTAAATAGTATCGTCGTATCAGGTACAGTAATACCCCCTAACGTATTATCAAACCAAAGGAAAGAAACGTCCCCCTTTGCTGTGTTATTCAGTCCCATACTGCTTGCATTCAACTGAATGGCCGATGTCCCATAACTAATGCCACTGTACTTCAAAATAGAAGTGTCCCAATTGATGCTACCCTGAAGCCCTAGTATTAAATTAAAGTTCTTAGCCCTCAGTGATATATTTTGAATGGATCCTACCTTACAAACATTTTGAATACTATCTAAGTACATAGTTTTTTGTGCCGTTGCAGAATTACTCATTGATATTCCTGCAACAATTACTACAATGAGTAATATTGATTTAACTACATGCTTCATTTTCATTTTTTTAGTTATTTAAATAGATAGTTGTCTTCGCCAATACTTAAACAAAGTTTAATAACACTTTAATTCTACTTCTCAAGTAATATTGGTTTAACAGATTTATCCGTTGACCCATTTACCCTGATGTAATACAGACCATTCATCAAGTTAATACCTTGTCCAAAATTAACATCCGTAACAGATACGCCTTTCGGGATGAACTGTTCCTTTTTATAACAGGTCTTTCCCAGCACATTTACAACCTCTATTGTTACCCTCTTTGCTTCATTTGTTACAATAGTTAATTTTAGTTTGCCATCAATGGTTGGATTTGGAGACACCGTCCAACGCTCCTTTGCAATAGCATTGATTGGGGAACTTATAATTTGTCCGCTTGTTTTTACAATGCCCAACATGGTATAACTAGCATTCGTTGCTTCTACACGCGTAATATCTGAGCTAAGGGATATTGCTTCGTTTACAATAGCTCCTTTCTTTTCAAATATCAACTCCATCAAGGTATCACCATCAATCAAAGACTTTGCACTATTCTTTGGATCTGCCCACAAGAAAGACACTTTACCTTCATTGCTATGGTTGGTATTGTATTCCAAATTCAAGCGGTTATTTTCTATTGACTTCAATGCTAGCGCCTCCTTATTGTAATTTAAGGTGTATTGCATACCAAGTATATCCTTAAAGTTCTTCACCCTTACAGGCACTCTAATCTCCGTTTCATTGGCAACTTGTATGTCGTTATGATACAATTCTATCGCATTACTCCTATTACCAAATAGCCCTTCCGTTGCACTGTTCCAATCCCAGTTAACATCACCCAATTTCAACCCAACAAAGTTCTTACCCACTTGATTGCTAGCTATCTTGGTGACCGTAATGCTGTCCTTGTAAGGGAATGGGTGCAGGGAATCTGCAAAATGGTAACTGCTATCTACAAATGCCCACAACCTTTTTCCTGGGAATGAGGTGTCAATTCCTAAAATCAAACGCTTAGTGTACAAGATATCTAGCACACTTACAGTTCCACTGTTGTCAACGTCTGCAGCGATAATTTTATACGGCGAGTTAAATAATGATTTACCTAAGACATGTGCTTGAGTCAATAAAACATCCAACACACTAACACCATTGGTTTTATTTAAATCATTGTTTTTAGATGGCTTTACAGTGTAGTTACTTCCGTAGTACGTATTAAAGCTATAGTTGCCATTATTACAGATAATAGTACCTGTATCATTTATACTAACCGGAATCCAAGGAATGATGTTTCCTGCCGGATTCTTTATCGTACCACTAAATGCAAAAATGCTGTTGACTGTCAGGTTCAAGATAGCAATACTATCACAACCCACACTATTGGTTAGATAAGCAGTATCCTTACCAGCTGTTTTATAATACTTGCCATTAAACAAAATGGAGTCACCTTGATTAATTGTCTTGGTGATAGTTGCCATTTTAGGCAGATTGATAGTCAACACCAACGTTGTTAAACTATCACAACCCTTCGCATTCAAGCTATCAAAAGTGTATGAACCACTTCCTGTGTAGGTTTTACCATGCCAAGTGTAAGAACTACAAGCAGTCTTGGTAATCGTAGCCGTTGTAGGCTGATTGATAGTTAACACTAATGTTGTCAAGCTATCACATCCCTTCGCATTTAAGCTATCAAATATGTAAGAACCATTGGCTGTATAGGTTGTGCCATGCCAAGTGTAAGAACTACAAGCCGTTTTTGTAATTGTGGCTGTTGTAGGCTGATTGATAGTTAAGTTCAAAGTAGTCAAGCTATCACATCCCTTCACATTTAAGCTATCAAAGGTGTACGAACCACTTGCAGTGTAGGTCTTGCCGTGCCAAGTGTACGAACTACAAGCGGTCTTTGTAATCGTGGCTGTTGTAGGCTGATTAATAGTTAAATTCAACGTTGTTAAGCTATCACATCCCTTCGTATTCAAACTATCAAAAGTGTAAGACCCACTTGTTGTGTAGGTTTTACCATGCCAAGTATAACTGCTACATGCCGTCTTTGTGATAGTGGCAGTTGTAGGTTGGTTGATAGTCAATACCAAAGTAGTCAAACTATCACACCCCTTCGCATTCAAGCTATCAAAAGTGTATGAACCGCTTGCTGTGTAGGTTTTACCATGCCAAGAATAAGAACTACATGCTGTCTTGGTGATAGTGGCAGTTGTTGGTTGGTTGATAGTCAACACCAACGTTGTCAAACTATCACATCCTTTCGCATTCAAGCTATCATAAGAGTACGACCCACTTGTTGTGTACGTTGTTCCGTGCCAAGTATAACTGCTACAAGCCGTCTTGGTTATTGTGGCTGTTGTAGGCTGATTGATAGTTAACACCAACGTGGTCAAACTATCACATCCCTTTGCATTCAAGCTATCAAATGTGTACGAACCACTCGCTGTGTAGGTTGTTCCATGCCAGAAATAAGAACTACAAGCTGTCTTGGTAACCGTAGCTGTTGTAGGCTGATTAATAGTTAATACCAACGTAGTCAAACTATCACATCCCTTCGCATTCAAGCTATCAAAAGTGTA
>CAISCV010000052.1 GCA_903883945.1 uncultured Chitinophagaceae bacterium
CATGAATTTGTCATCAGAAATAAAACACTTTAATTCTTTCCCACGAAATATGCGTTACTTGCTTTTTGCAGGGTTATTATACGCATTTGTATTACCCGTTATCGAACTGTTTGTAGGTGCTTACATCGTTTCTCCACCCGACCCTACTACTGCTATGACTGCTATAGAAAAGCACGAAAAAATTAATTTGTACCTCTACTATCAGTTCGCTTTATATACGGGTATTCCTGTTTGTTTTATCATTAATGGGTACTTGTTGCGGAAGATAAAAGTGACTTACCTCTACTCATTGGGCTTACTGTTGAGTGGTGTTTCTATGACTTTTATGATGTCTTTAAAGCATTTGGATAATGCAGGGGTAATAGGTGCAGGTTTGATAATGGGTGCATCTTATGGGTTCTTCTGGGCAAACAGAGACTTTATGTCTTTGGGTGTAACAGACGATGAAACCAGAAATTATTACTTCAGTATTGATACTATTTTTTATACCCTCACTTGGATTATTGTTCCTGCTGCCGTTGGTTATTTTATCACTTTTGGCACAGATAGCCATTTATACACCCAAAAGGGCGCTTACATTGGGGTTACCATTGCCGTA
The DNA here is from genome assembly GCA_903883945.1 of uncultured Chitinophagaceae bacterium. GTDB lineage: Bacteria > Bacteroidota > Bacteroidia > Chitinophagales > Chitinophagaceae > Parasediminibacterium. Next base: position 599 of record CAISCV010000052.1, read on the forward strand.
TTTATCATCACCACGCTTGCCGCAATCATCATTAACAAAGAGAAATTTAATAACCCCAAAAGCGAGCAACTACTATTCTTTAAGTTCGATAAACTATGGAATAAAATGATTTTGTTCTCCATCACCAAAGGCGTTATGCAAGGGGCGATTATGATTTTCCCTATTCTTTTAATTCTTTCCATCATTGGTGGGGTAAATATGTTGGGTATCATTGTTTCTGGCGGACAGATTTTATCAGCCATCATGTTGTACCTTATTGGACGTTATACCAAGCCAAAACATCGGATGATTGTGTACGTTGTGGCTATCGCATTCTTTGTTACAGCCATAGCTATTCATGGGGCATTGTATTCTGCAATGGGCGTAATCATATACAATATCCTTCAGTTCATTGCCAAACCATTGCATGATGTTTCCTATTTCCCCACTGAGTTTAGGGTGATTGATATCGTAAGTAAAAAGGAAAGGCGTAACGAATTTGCCTATATAGTAAACCACGAATTTACCTTGTTCTTAGGTCGTATTAGTGCCATCTTAATTGTTCTTTTCTTAGCCTATAAAATCAATGCAGACTTTGCCTTGAGGTTTGGGTTGTTCTTTATTGCTGGCATTATGTTGCTATCTATTTTATTGGGTAAGAACATTGTGAAAGATTGTGAGAAAGAGGAAGCAAAGCATCCATAGATCTGAATTAACCGGTTCATAATCTTGATTTTTTATAAGGAGTGTAATGAAATTTATATTGAGATTTACATTTTTACTACTGCTTATTGCAACAAATAATATTTGGGCACAAGATTATAATGTTACCCAGAAATACTTCATAATCCCCATCGTAAAACAAAAGAGTTTTATAGCCTTGGTCAGGTTAAGGGTAAATGTTGCTGAAAAAGATTCATTGAATACCTTTTTACATCAAATAAAAGTAAGTACCAAAGGTTCTACCAATTCATCCGACATTCTTAGTATCAAAGCATATAGCAATACAGACAGTAATTATTTATCCGAGGGGAAAGTATTGCAATCTGTCTTCTTTTCTTCAAAAGAATATTCTAAAGTTGATACCTTACTATTAAACGGAAACTTAAGATTGAAGCCCCACACTAATTTTATATGGGTGGGTGTGGTCTTAAAACCATCAGCAGAAATTGGAAATAGAATAGAACTCTCAGTTATAAGTACTGAAATAAATAATTATAGCATACTAGTACCTTTTCAAAAGATAATACAACCATCCAGAATTGCTACCGCTGTAAGGATGTTTATGCAGGATAACGTACATACTTCTCGCATACCGGGAATTGCCACTGCTAAAAATGGTGATTTGCTGGCAACTTTTGATGCTCGGTACAATGCAGGACGGGATTTGCAAGGAGATATCGACATTGCACTTTGTAGAAGTACTGATAGCGGAAATACATGGTTGCCTATGCAAAAGGTAATAGATATGGGTACTTGGGGTGGGTTACCTGAAAAGTTTAACGGCGTATCGGATGCCGCTATATTGGTAGATGATAAAACGGGTGCCATCTTTATTGCGGGGTTGTGGATGCATGGCGTACTTGACGATAATGGCAAATGGATAGAAGGCCTTACTGATACCAGTAAGGTTTGGAATCATCAGTGGAGAAATAAAGGGTCTCAGCCGGGCTTTTTACCAACCCAAACTGCCCAGTTTTTGTTGGTAAAAAGTGTAGATAATGGTAAAACTTGGAGTATACCAGTAAACATAACGAAGATGTGTAAGAGGGAAGAGTGGTGGCTTTTTGCTCCTGCACCCGGTCGTGGGTTTACGTTGAATAATGGTATTTTGGTTTTCCCAACACAAGGACGAGATAAAGATGGGAAACCGTTCTCCAATATAACTTATAGCAAAGATGGGGGTAAAACTTGGGAAACATCTGAACCAGCCGCTAGTGAATCCACATCTGAATGTGCAGGGGTTCAGTTGTCTGATGGTACTATCATGCTAAATATGAGGACTAATGCCAACAAGGGACTTGAAGGTGTTGGCAATGGACGTACAGTAGTAACAACTGCAGATTTAGGTAAAACTTGGAAGGTGCATCAGACTTCCCGCAGTGCCTTGCCTGAACCGGTATGTATGGCAAGTTTGTATAAACACCAATACCTTAAAAATGGGAAAAAGAAGAGCGTACTGCTTTTTGTAAATCCCAATTCAAAAGTTACCCGTAATCATATTACGTTGAAAGTAAGTTTTGACGATGGCAATACTTGGCCTTCGGATAAATATATTTTATTGGATGAGTTGAACGGTGCGGGTTATTCCTGTATAACATCCATTGATAATGATATAATTGGTATTATTTACGAAGGGAGTCAGGCACAATTAATCTTTCAGAAAATAAATTTAAAACAAATAATAGAGTAAAATGATAAAGAAAATTGAAGGCATTTTGGCCGCAACGTTTAGTACATTCGATGAAAATGGGTCTCTCGACCTGAGTCTTGTTCCTAAAGTAGTAGATAAG
>CAISCV010000053.1 GCA_903883945.1 uncultured Chitinophagaceae bacterium
GCTAAAATTAAACTACTTCATGGGGTTTAGGCAAAAGTATTTTCAGGCATTTGGTACAGAATATAAAGAACCACCTAAGAAATAGTAAGGGATTAGCACATTTAAAAATAAAATAAAAATAACAATGCAAACAAACGTAACAAAAGAAGAACCAGTGCTTATAGGATTCAATGAAACTGAATATCTATATTCAAAACAGAACATAGGCAGAGCTTGTAGCGTGGTTCAATCAGTTGTAAACCAGTATAATTCTTTAAAACTCAAGCCAATTGAAAATGGGGAATTAAGTAATCTCTTTTTGAACCCTGTTGATTTTGTTTTTGACAGAATGACTAACGGTCAACCTGTATCCATTGTAGGTTTGGAAGTACACGCCCATAAAGCAATGGAGATACTAAAAAAGCCAATTGGTTATGATGATTTATTGGTTATGATTAGCGAAGCAAAAGGCAATACCCAACAAATACTTGGGGTTTCAGTACACCAATTTGATGAAACATTTGTGATTGATGGAGAAGGTAATATTTTAGTTAGTCCCGAAAAAGAAGAAAAAATAAAGGCTTTATACAGACGTTTTGCAACGTCTAAAACTGCCAAGAATGCATATACACTGGCTAGTACAATCCTTGAGCAAGTTGACGATTTGGGATTAAGTGATATTGCAAATACTCACAAGGAAGGTTTCGGTGGGTTTCTGAAAGAATTGTTTGATATGCAAGGTGGTAAGAAAGTCATTATTAATACAAGGAGTATTTTAGAGTATAACAGTAAATAAATCCCTTAAAAATCATTCCTGGTATCAATGGCAGAAATTACCTACAGTGACGATTTGCTGATAAAAAATAACTTGGCAGACATGATAGTCAATATCACGGCTGTTGATTATGATGGTAATGAGAAAAAAGTAATGATTCTTTTTGATTCCAACGATAATTGGAGTCCGCTTGGGGAAGATGGGGAAATTGCATCGGTATTGGGGGCTTTTGGTGCATCTGCATTTAGGGTAATACAAGATGACCCCACAACAAAAATATTTTATGTTGAGTTCTTTCAAATAATTAATGGGGAGGCTCAACAATGTGCCAAAGTAAGACCATTTGTAAGGGACGGGAAACGGTTTAGGCTTTCCGAAATTGATAAATATGGGAGTATCTCCTTTTTAGAAGAAAACGAGGTTTAATAATAAAAATAAGAATAAAATGAGTAATGTTTTGCAATTCTATATCCAACTAAAGGATATGATGAGTAGTGGACTTATTAAGATAGCAAGTACTGCAAAGTCAACAGGAAAGGATATTGCAGGTGTATTTTCTAAGGTACAAGATGAAGTAGGGGCGGCTACAAAGAAAAATAATGAGTTTTCTAGAAGCCTCGAACAAATAGACAAAAAGGGACAATCGGCAGGGATGTCGCTACGGTCGTTGGCGGTGGCTGCTGGAATAACCCTTTCTGCCTCGACAGCTTTCGCTGGCATAAAAGAGGCATTGCAGCAAAGCGCAATGGCAGAAAACCAAAAAATTGCCTTCAAGGTTATGCTTGGAAACCCAAAAGATGGGGAGGATATGTACAATAATATCCGCAAAATGGCAGATACTACACCTTTTCAAAGCCAAGATTTGATGAGGAGCGGTAAGATGCTTTTAGGTTTTGGGGAGGATAAGAAAAAGATAATGCCCGACTTAAAAATGCTGGGTGACGTTGCATCAGCACAGGATGATCCCACGCAGGCTCTTGCTGGGTTATCTCATGCTTATGGAGAAGCAATGGCAAGTGGTAGGTTATTGGGGCGTAATACGCTTGAATTGATTAACTGGGGCTTTAATCCACTGAAGGAAATTTCCATAATGACAGGCAAGAGCATGGAGGACTTAAAAAAGGAGGAAGAAAAGGGAGCTATTAGTGCCGATATACTTAGAGCTTCATTTGCTCATGCTACAAGTGAAGGAGGTCGTTTTAATAATATGATGGAACAGCAATCCCAAACATTGGGGGGAAAGTGGACTACATTTATGGATATGACAAACGGAATGATGCGAAATTTGGGAGATAGTCTTAGTCCAGCAGCAAAGGGGTTAATGGATGCCACTATGAAACTATTTTCGCCTAATCTTTTTAAGTCTCCTTTGGCTGGTTTTACTGAACAAAGTGAAAAAATAAGGTTATTGCAAATCCAATTGACTTCATTAAATACAACAGAATCCCAACGAAAAACAATATTAGATGAATTAACCAGTATCAATCCAAATATTACACAAGGCATCAATGCTCAGGCAATAGAATATGGCAAACTAGCTAATAATATCAATAATGTTATTGATGCTCTGTATAATAAAAAGATTGCTGATGAATTTGATTTAAAGAACGTTGGAAAGGTTACGGACTATCAAAAATCTATGACAGACCAAAGGGACTATTTTTTGGAAATGCAAAAAATTGAGGCAAAGTATAACTTGCCTTTTCTTGATAATCCAAATTTATCTACCGGAAACAAGCAGATAATGTTTCAGAATTATCTAAAGCAACATGCTAAAGGAAGTGCATTGAGTGGAACAGTAAATGGAGAGTCTTTAGATTTGAGTGCATATCAATATGCACTTAGAAGCCTTAATACTGCTGTTGATGTACAGAAAAGTTTAGCGCCTGAGATTGCTAAGATACAAGGTGAGAAGAGTAAAGCACTAGCTGCTTATCATAAGTATTATGGTGGTGCTGCTGCTGTTATAAAGCCTTCTGATTCTAATATTCCAAATACTCAAAGAAAGGGTGAAGATGCAGGAGAAAGCGAAACTGGCAGGAGCATAACAAGTGGTGGAAAACAGCCTATCAATATCCATATTGGAAAAATGGTTGAGCGTATTGATATACATTCTGCAACTACTAATGAAGGGTTGGATAATATGGAGGAGAGGGTGAAGGAACTATTTATGAGGTTGTTATACAGTGGTTCTAAGATGCAATCATAGGACATTAGTAAATATTATAGTAGTCAAGTATTAATCCAAACTTCTTATTTATGCGTGGCGAACAGGTTATTTTTAAGAACATTTCGGAAATTGATAGCATACCAAAACAAGTAAAGAAAGGAAGGAATAGAGAGTTATTAAATGAAAGAAATAGGGCTTTGATTAATAGGTATTACTACTATAAAAGTTCTTCTACTTTAAGGTACGAGGCTATTTTATCAAAGTTAAGATGTGAGTTTTATTTATCACAAGTAACAATAGTTGAAATTATCACTGCAAATGTAGATGAGCTTGTAAGTATCCAAAAAATAAAGCCTAGTATTAGCACTTTGAAAAAGGATTTTCAGCACTTTAATTGGGGTTAAAACCAATTTTAAAAGGTGTTTAAAAGGTTTTAAAAAGATGCCGTTTTATTAATCTTTTAGGAGTAGGTAAAAGTTGGTTTATTTGCTTAATAAATATTAACCTTTTAGAAGTATGTAGAATTGGCAAAAAAGCGGGTTTATATTTTAACCTTTTTTGAGTATGCGAATTTAACTTTTTGAATTACGGGTTATAAATCTCCATTCATATTTTTTTTCATTTATTCAAAAAACAAGCCTTTTGTTTTTTATTCATAAGTCTAAATAGCTTATCTATAAATGACGATTGAGTTTTATAGAATTAGTTGTAAGATTAAAATTTTCTAACTATACTATTTTGAATTAGCAAAGCATTTATTAATAGCCAATATTTTACATTTCTATTGCTTAACACTAAACTTACTTTATATTGCGGCTTTATTAATATTTTATCCACTAATACATATTTTAAATTATGAAAAAGTACAAACCGGGCGTTCTTTTTGGTGAAGAACTAGAAGCCCTTTTGAAGGATGCAAAAGAAAATGAGTTTGCATTGCCTGCCGTAAATACAATTGGCACCAACGCAATCAACGCGGTTTTAGAAACTGCAGCTAAAGTAAATTCTCCTGTTATTATTCAATTCTCCAATGGTGGAGCACAGTTTATAGCGGGTAAAGGGATGCCCAATGGCAACTACGAAGCGAACATTGCTGGTGGTATTTCTGGTGCTCTGCATGTACACAACGTAGCAAAATATTATGGTGTGCCAGTTGTGCTGCATACTGACCATGCTGCTAAAAAGTGGTTACCTTGGATAAGTGGTTTAATTAATGCAGGAGAACAATTTTATAAAGAGAAAGGTCAGCCTTTGTTTAGTTCGCACATGTTAGATTTGAGCGAAGAACCAATAGAAGAAAATATTCACACCTCAGTAGAGTTCTACAAAAGGATGAAGCCGTTAGGAATGGCCATTGAAATTGAATTGGGCGTTACAGGTGGTGAAGAAGATGGTGTAGACAATAGCGATGTTGAAAACGATAAATTGTATACTCAACCACAACACGTAGCTTATTCTTACGAAGAACTCGGAAAAGTTGGTAACTTGTTTACAATCGCTGCTGCTTTTGGCAATGTACATGGTGTATATAAACCAGGAAATGTTGAGCTGCGTCCGATTATCTTAAAGAATAGCCAGGATTATATTCAAAAACAGTTTGGAACTGGTCCTAAGCCTGTTTACTTTGTGTTTCATGGTGGTAGCGGTAGCCCGCAAAATCAGATAAGGGAAGCTATCAGTTATGGTGCTATTAAAATGAATATTGATACTGATTTGCAATGGGCTTTCTGGGATGGGATACTACAAAATTACAAAAAGAATGAAGGCTATTTGCAAGGCCAATTGGGCAATCCTGAAGGAGAAGACAAGCCAAATAAAAAACATTACGATCCGCGTGTTTGGTTGCGTAAAGCAGAAGAAAGCTTTAGCAAGCGTTTGGAGATTGCATTCGAAGATTTGAATTGCATCAACAGAAATGCTTAAAGTATTTTAGATTATTAGATTTTAAATTATGGATGTAGGGTAATGGTCAATTTGACTGTTACCCTTTTTTATACAGGGTGATTACAGTTTTAAGGTTTCAATATGACCTTACTTTTAAGGTTTCAATATGACCTTACTTTTAAGGTTCTTTGATTATTTATTTCAGATTTCTAAAAGATAGATGTGTTAAATAAAGGAATCATAGTGTGTACAAAATATCTGCTTTGTAATTTATCCTTACCTTCACGGCTTCCTTAAAGCATATTTATTATTGAAAAACGAACATTCAACAGATATGGATAACATTTTTACAGGCTTAGAAGAAGATGCACATCAGGAAGAAACTGGAAGAAGAAGTTGGTTTAAACGTAGAAAGAAAGGAATACTTACTACGACTGCTGAGAAAAAAGAAACCCCGGAAGGTTTATGGAATAAATGCCCTGAATGTAATTTTATATCTACAACTGCCGATTTAAAAGAAGCATTATTTGTTTGTCCTAAGTGCAACTATCACCATCGTATAGGTAGCGACGAATATTTTGATATCATCTTCGATGAGCAGATATTCACAGAAATGTACGATGACATAAGGAGTGTAGATATGCTGCATTTTACAGATCTTAAAAGCTACCAGAAACGATTAGATGATATCCATTCTAAAACTGACTTGAAAGATAGTATCCGTGTTGCCACTGGAAATGTAAATGGCGAAGGAATTGTGATAGCTTGTATGGACTTTGAGTTTATTGGGGGTAGTTTGGGGAGTGTGATGGGCGAAAAGTTTAGTCGTGCGGTAGATTACTGCATCAAGCACAAACTTCCATTTATGGTTATCAGCAAAAGCGGAGGGGCTCGTATGATGGAAAGTGCTTTTAGCCTGATGCAGATGGCAAAAACAAGTGGCAAACTATCTCAATTGGCAGATGCTCAATTGCCCTATTTCTCCTTGTTAACCGACCCTACATTTGGTGGTATTTCTGCGAGTTTTGGTATGCTTGGCGATTTAAACTTTGCAGAACCAGGTGCATTAATAGGTTTTGCTGGTCCTAGGGTTATTAAAGAAACCATTAAAAAAGACTTACCTCCAGGCTTTCAGCGTAGTGAGTTTTTGATAGAACATGGTTTTCTAGATTTCATTTTAGATAGAAAAGACCTGAAATTGAAACTCTCACAACTGATTACATTGTTTAGAAACTAAGCAACGTAATCATGAATTATGAAAAATGAGTAATGAGTTCAGCCCATTTCTTAATACTCATATTTCATAACTCATATTTCATAATTACTCTCCGTGACTAAAGAAATGAACAACAGGCAGGCATACTTCAACTATGCTATTGAGGATAAACTCGAAGCAGGCATAGTCTTGATGGGAACTGAGGTGAAAAGTATTCGTGAAGGGAAAGTAAGCTTTAATGATGCCTTTTGTATTTTTGATAAACACGAACTTTGGGTAAGAGGACTATTTATAGCCGAATATAAACTAGGTACAACTAATAACCATATTGCAGTTTATGACCGGAAACTACTCCTCCATAAAAAAGAATTAAAGAAATTGGAAGCCAAGATAAAAGAAAAAGGCTTAACAATTGTTCCGCTTAAAGTATTCTTTACAGATAAAAACCTAGTAAAATTAGAGATTGGACTAGGGCGTGGTAAAAAGGATCATGACAAACGTGAAACTATTAAAGAACGAGATTCCAGAAAAGAAATCAAGCATTATTTGGCTAGATAGGTATCGAAATCTATCATCATCATTCATTACTGATTAAATTCACCAACATTTTCTACTTTGGTTATATTCATCAATAACCTGAAAAAATTTAAATATTTTATCGTAATGTGTATATTTTACACAATAAATATGATATTTACAGCCTAAAAAGAATTGTTATGCTACTAAAGAATTTGATATTCATTTCATTATCGACTGTTTTGCTCTCCTTTTACACTGCAAAAGCCCAACAATCACCCAAAATTATCGCCAATACAACAACAACGGATGGACATCCTTCATGGATAATGCAAGGGAATATTTATGAAGTAAATGTGCGTCAATATACACGAAAAGGTACGTTTAATGCTTTTGCAAAGCACCTGCCCCGACTTAAAAAAATGGGTGTGCAAACACTTTGGTTTATGCCCGTTAACCCTATTGGGATTGTAGATAGAAAGGGAGTACTTGGTAGCTATTATGCAATTAGAAACTATAAAGCCATCAACCCTGAGTTTGGCACGATGGAAGATTGGAACAAGCTGGTAACACAATGCCATGAGATGGGCTTTAAAGTAATAATAGACTGGGTTGCCAATCATACAGCCGCAGATCATTATTGGTTAATCAAACACCCCGATTTCTATGTGCGAGACAGTGTTACCAACAAAGCATTGTCACCATTTAATTGGACAGATGCAAGAAAACTGAACTACAAGAACCAGGAATTACGAGATTCGATGACTGCTGATATGGAATTCTGGTTAACAACCAGCCACATAGATGGTTTCCGTTGCGATGTGGCATCTGAAGTTCCTAAAGATTTCTGGGCAAAGTGTATCGCAACACTTCGCAAAGGTAGAAGCATTTTTATGCTAGCAGAAGCATCCGAACCATGGATACATGAGGCAGGTTTTGATGCCACTTATACCTGGCCAGAGTTGAATGTAATGAAAGAAATTGTAAAGGGCAAACTAAAAGCATCTGGACTTGATAGCATCTTCAATAAAATTGACAATGATTTCCAGAGTAATGCTTTGCGGATGTACTTTACCAGTAACCACGATGAAAACAGTTGGAATAAATCAGATTATGGCACTATGCCGGGTGCAACTCACGCTCCTTTTGCAGTTCTTTCTCAAACTATGAAACGCTCTGTTCCATTGATATATAGTAGTCAGGAAGAACCTTACTTGGATAGTATCAGTTTTTTTTATAAAAATACTATTCCTTTCGGAAAATATGCAAGGGCAGGCTTTTATACTAAATTATTAACCCTAAGAAAAAATAATGAAGCATTAGCTGCAAATGCTAGTTATAGTAAGATAAAAAGTACGGCAGATGATAACGTGTTTGCATTCATTCGAGAAAATAATGGAACAAGAATATTGGTGGTTTTAAATTTGAGTAAGAACCCTGTTACGACCATACTCTCCAACCCAATGATATCGGGAAAGGCAATTGAAATATTCAGCAATAAAATCGAGGTTTTATCTGATGGACAAACATTCGATTTAAAACCATGGGATTATAAAGTATATAGTTATATGCAATAATAACTATTGCTAATAAAGAACTCCATGAAATCGCAAAGGGGGGATGTTCGTGTTGTTTTCTTAGGGTCTTTCAGGTGCCGAAACTACTGCTGGTTAAAGAAAATATTATTATCAATTATTTGTGTCTGCAAGCCCTTTGCTCAACAGAAATGTTGTAGGTAGTTTTTCCTCACTCGTTTATTCAATGGGACTGCTATGTAATATGTTAAAATGGTAGCTAATCCAATTACTATTGGAAGGGCTATAAAAATTGAAGCTGCCCAAAAATTTAAATTACATTTATTCACAAAGAAGGGAATAATAATAAGAGTGGATAAATATTGGTGAATCAAATATAAGGCGAAAGATATTTTACCAAGAAACACTAGACCTCTTCGGAAATTCATTTAGGCATACGAAAAGGTTTTGCAATTCCGTTAATAGTTCTAAAAGCGTTTATGTTTTGGAAAGTTTTATCGAAATATTCGACATCAAGTTTCAAAAGA
>CAISCV010000054.1 GCA_903883945.1 uncultured Chitinophagaceae bacterium
CCATAGAAGTTGCCAATAAAGTAGGTTATCCTGTGTTGGTTCGTCCTAGTTATGTGTTGGGTGGTCAAAGGATGCGTATTGTAATAAATGATGAAGAAGTAGAGAAGGCTGTTATCAGTTTGTTGAAACATATCCCTGATAATAAAATATTAATTGACCATTTCCTAGACCGTTGCCAAGAGGCGGAAGTAGATGCCATTTTTGATGGTGAAAACTTTCATGTGATGGGCGTGATGGAACATATAGAACCAGCAGGTATTCATAGTGGTGACAGTAACGCCGTTCTTCCAGCCTTCAACCTTACGCCTTTGGTTATTACCACCATGGAATATTACAGTGAAAAGATTGCAAGAGCATTAAATATTAAAGGGTTAATAAACATTCAGTTTGCCATTAAAAATGATAAGGTTTTTGTGATAGAAGCTAACCCTAGGGCTTCCCGTACCACCCCTTTCATTGCTAAGGCTTATGGTATTCCTTATTTGAATATTGCTACTAAAGTTATGATTGGCGCAAACAAGCTGACCGACTTTAAAATGGAGAATAAGCTAGATGGTTATGCCATTAAAGAACCGGTTTTCAGTTTTGATAAATTCCCGGGTGTAAACAAAGAATTAGGCCCTGAAATGAAGAGTACCGGTGAAGCTATTCGTTTCATCAAAGACTTGAGAGACCCTTATTTCAGAACTTTGTACAAAGAAAGAAGTATGAACTTGAGTAGATAAAACCTATACCGAAAACTTATGTAATATCCATTTAGCCCCCAATCTGCATTGGATAAGTCTATTTTTGGACTCATTAAGGGCTTTATTGGGTTGAATAAGAAGATTTTTATTACTTAAATATCCGTATCAGGCATTAATATATTCCCCTGAATCATTCGGGGGTTCCCCTAGATGATAAATAGCTTCCCCTTAACGATTTAGGGGCTCCCCTAAATCATTAATATCCTCCCCTTAATGATTTGGGGGCTCCCCTGAATAATAAATATCTTCCCCTAAATGATTTTGGGGAGCCCCCGAATGATTTAAATCCTCCCCTTTATGGTTCAGGGGATTCCTTATTTTATTTGTTACAGTCCTTTTATTGGTCAAGGAAACCCTTTTCGGTCGTAAAACAAATTATTATACAAAAACTATACGCTGTCCTGTACTCTTTTGGTATCTATGAGAAAAGAAATAGTAGAAATAGGTGCATTATTCAAAAACATTAGTAATAAATTAAACTAAAAAAAGGATATAATCGGTAGTAGATTATATCCTTTTTTTAGTATACTGTATTATTAGGCGCAATTATTTCGATTCTTTTACCAACCTTCTTATTACCACCCATTGCTTCAGCATATCTTTTGCATCTATGGCTGGATATCCTAGCACTTTCTTTCCGTCTCCATAATCATTTATCACACCCGAACCACCCCCTACCAGTACGCCATTACCAAGGGTAACATGATCGGAGATACATGCACCACCTCCAACGATCACACCATCGCCTAGGGTCACAGAACCGGCAAGCCCACTCGCTCCTGCCATAATGCAACAACGTCCCATCTTGCTGTTATGGCCTATCTGTACCAGATTATCTATCTTACAACCATCACCCACCACCGTAGAACTAAACTTACCCCTGTCAATACAACTATTGGCCCCAATTTCTACCCCATTCCCTATCACCACATTTCCAATATGGGGTATCTTCAACAGACCTTTACCATCAGGGCTTGGTCTGAAACCAAATCCATCGGCACCAATGCTCACATTAGCATGCAAAATACAGTAACTACCCACTATGCAACGCTCCCGGATAACGGTACCCGACCAGATAGTGGTGGCACTGCCAATTGAGGTGTTATCTAGAATGGTTACATTGGGATAAAGCGTAGTACCATTACCGATAGTTACGTTTTTGCCTATATAACTACCCGCACCAATCCTGCAGCCCGCACCAATAGTGGCTGTGGGGTGAATTACAGCAGTAGGGTGTATTTCCTCCTCAAAAACAGGACCCTCCTCTACAAACATTTCTAGCAATTGCGCCATTGCCGTATCTGCATTTTTTACCTTAATCAATGCCCTGTTTTCGCCAGGTTCAATATCAAAGTCTTCATTGATGATGGCAGCACAAGCTTTGGAAGTTTCCCAATACTTAATGTATTTTCTGTTACCAATGAATGTTATCTGGTTATTATTGGCTAATTCCAGTTGTTCGGGACTGGTAATTGTTTGAGCAGTAGTTCCTACTAAAATACCTTTTAGGGAGGCATTTATTTCTTCGATACTAAAAGATTTCATTTACAATTAATTTAAATGTGATTTGGGGTGTAAGGATAAGCAATTGTTGCCAAATAGAAGTATTTTAACTAAAAAGAGGGAGAAAAAGAGGGGACAATTAGCTTATTTGTAGATAAATAAAAGTAATAGACGCTGTCTTTTGATTAAATAAGATAAATGAAACACAATTTGAAAGACAATTTTATTCAATCAGTCGATACTTTTTCAAATTGATTAATAGAATCCTTTAATCTATTTTGTTTCGGCAAAAGAAATATAATGCTTTAGTTTGGGGTTAAGTTCCACTATTTAGGTACTCATCTTAAAAAAACCATATACTTATAACTCAATAATCTTAACTTTGCGCTCCTTTTTTGGGCAACTAATCGCCATTGTTCTAAACAATACGCAACATTAGTTTCATTCTTTTTGTTCCTTTATAATGAGTAAGCAAGAACAAGTTTTACAAGACGTAGTAATAAAATTTGCCGGCGACAGTGGCGACGGTATGCAATTGACTGGTCAACAATTTACAAACAATACTGCTTTATTGGGTATTGATCTGGCAACTTTCCCAGATTTTCCAGCTGAAATCCGAGCTCCGATAGGTACTGTGCCCGGGGTGAGTGGTTTCCAAGTTCACTTCTCTTCAAACAAAGTGTATACTCCAGGAGATTCTTGCGATGTGTTAGTAGCTATGAATGCTGCTGCGCTGAAAGTGAACCTTAAGGGATTGAAGAAAGGGGGGAAAATAATAGCAAACATTGATGGTTTTGATAGCAAAAATCTTCGTTTGGCAAACTATCCTGATGGTATAAATCCATTGGAAGATGGTAGTCTTGAAGGGTATGAACTGATAAAAGTTGACGTAACCAAGCTTACCCGTGAGGCAGTAAAAGATTTTACAGACTTAGGTACTAAAGAGCGTGACCGTGCAAAAAACATGTTTGTACTTGGGTTCATTTACTGGATGTATAACCGGGATTTGGTGAGTACTATCGACTTTTTGGAAGAGAAATTTGGTAAAAAAGAAAGCATCCTTCAAAGTAATATAAAGGTGTTACAAGCGGGATACAATTATGGGGATACTACCGAAACGTTCAGTACACGTTATACCGTAGAAAAAGCCAAAATGACTCCGGGACATTACCGTAGTATCATGGGAAACCAGGCTTTGGCTTATGGATTGATTGCAGCAGGAGAAAAGAGTGGATTACCTATCTTTTTAGGAACTTATCCTATCACCCCGGCATCTGACATCTTACACGAACTGAGTAAATATAAAACCTTTGGCATCCGCACATTTCAAGCGGAAGATGAAATTGCTGCTATAACTTCTGCCATTGGGGCAAGCTATGGCGGTAGCCTTGGGTTGACAACTACCAGTGGTCCGGGTATGGCTTTAAAAGCAGAAGCGATGGGATTAGCTGTTATGTTGGAAATTCCTTTGGTAATCGTAAACATACAACGTGGCGGACCTTCTACTGGTTTACCCACCAAGACAGAACAAAGCGATTTGTTGCAAGCCTATTATGGTAGAAATGGAGAGTGTCCGATGCCCGTAATTGCATCTGCAACACCTAGTGATTGTTTTGATGTAGCGTTTGATGCCGTTCGGATTGCTGTGCAACACATGACCCCAATTATTCTGTTGAGCGATGGTTACATAGCAAATGGTGCTGAACCTTGGAAGTTCCCAACCAGTGCCGACTTGCCAACCATTGATGTAAAATTTAAAGCAGCCCCTGTAGAAGGTGAAGAAAAGTTTATGCCATATAAAAGGGATGAAAAACTAGTGCGTCCTTGGGCTATTCCTGGTACAAAAGGATTGGAACACCGAGTTGGTGGATTGGAAAAGCAAGATATAACAGGTAACATTAGCTATGACTCCGACAATCACCAGCACATGGTGAAGACTCGTCAGGCAAAGGTTGATAAGATTGCAGATTATATTCCTTTACAAACCATTGATAGTGGGGCAGAAAAAGGGAAAGTATTAGTAATTGGTTGGGGTAGTACTTATGGGGCTATCAAAAGTGCGGTTTTAGAATTGCAAGCACAAGGTTATGCCGTAAGCCATGCACACATACGTTATATTCGTCCATTCCCTAAGAATTTGGGAGACATTATCAAGAACTTCGACAAGGTTTTAATACCAGAAATAAACAACGGACAATTGGTAAAGATCATACGGGATGTGTATTTTGTGGATGCGCAACCATATAACAAAATAATGGGAATCCCAATTACAAAACAAGAGTTAATAGATACAATCTTGAAGATGTTGTAATTAATTACATATAAAATAGAAGCGGCAGGACCTAAAAAGTCTGCCGCTTTTTTATTGTTAAATACTTTCTCGTTCTCCTTTATTCATTTATGTTCCGAATATTTCTTGTATCTGAGTAATAATATATTCCATTTCCATTTAAACACTCATCCTTCCGCTTGTAAAAATTATATTATAAAAAAGCAAGTATTTCATTTCAATCCTTACTTTAGCCACTTGTAAGGATTTTATTATAAATTTTAAACTAAAAAATCTAAAGATGAACGTCAAAAAAGGAATCTATTTATTCGTGTTGTTGCCGCTGCTTGCAGTAAGTCAGCCACGATTGCCTAAAGGGTATTTCTGGGAGAAATTACCCAATGGTATGGAAGTAGTGGTGATAGAAAACAACAAAGTACCACTTGCTACTATTGAAATTGCTGTAAAAAATGGTGCTTACACTGAAGGACCGGAATACAGTGGTTTATCGCACATGTTTGAGCACATGTTTTTTAAGGCAAATCAGGCATATCCTAGTCAGGAGAAGTTTTTAAAACGTACGCAAGAACTAGGTGCCATCTGGAACGGTACTACTGCCGAAGAAAGGGTTAATTACTTTTTTACTTTCGATAAAGACAGTCTTAAAGCAGGATTAGAATTTATGAATGCTGCCATCCGCTTCCCACTTTTCAGGGTAGAAGATATGAAGAAGGAAAGACTGGTAGTAGATGGCGAATTTCAAAGAAATGAAAGCGACCCGGGCTTTCAGATATGGTATGAATGTAATAAAAGACTTTGGGGCGATTTGTTTACACGCAAGAACCCCATAGGCGACCATAACATCATTAATACAGCTACTCCTGAGAAGATGACCACCATTAAAAACAAATATTATGTGCCCAACAACTCTTTAGTTGTTGTAGGTGGGGATGTAGATCATATAACAGCCTTTGCATTGGTAGAAAGTATTTTTGGCAACTGGGAATCTAGTGGCGTTGATCCACAAACAAAATATCCTATCCCCGAGTTTGCCCCACTTACCAAAACAGAATATTTCATTAAAGAGTCTTCTATTGCTCAAACACCTTATATAAACTATTATTGGCAAGGTCCTGATACCAGAAACGACTCAGTCTCTACTGTTGCAGCAGATGTATTTGGTACTATATTAGGATTAAATTCTTCAAAATGGCAGCAGGCATTGGTAAATACCGGGTTGGCTTCTTATGCAAGTGTTAGTTATCAAACCTCTAAATATGTAGGCCCAATCAGCATTTTTGTAGTTCCTAATCCCAACAAGTTAAAAGAATGTACCGATGAAATAAAGAAACAAGTTTCGCTTTGGCAAAACGATGATTATTTTACAGATGAACAACTGGAAGATGCCAAACAAACACTACGCAGAAACAATTTAAGAAGTTTGGAGAAGCCATCCGAATTACCTCATAACCTTACCTATTGGTGGTGTAGTGCTTCTTATGAATTTAATACCGATTATGTAAAGAATTGTAAGGCGATTACAAGAGAAGATATCAAAAGATATATCTCTAAATACGTTTCCAACAAGCCTTATGTTGCAGGGATGATTATTGGTCCGGAAGCAAACAAAGCGCTAAAGGCAGATGAATTCTTTAAACCATAGGAAACTAAATATGAAATATGAGTGATGAAAAATAAAATGAACTCAACTTTCAAATAATCAATTATCAATAAATAAACTAGTTATGAAACGTAAAATATATAATACGCTACTGTTAATAGGTGGGTTTTTAATATTGGGATTATCCTCTTTTGCGCAAGGAAAACAGGCATATGAACTTACCATCAATGGGGTGAAAGTAATAGTTCAGCCAACGAGTAATGATATACTTGAAATACAAACAATTGTTAAGGGGGGCGTGCAGAACTATCCTGCAAAATTGGAGGGTATAGAAAGCCTAGCTTTTAGTGCACTAACAGAATGCGGAACAGAGAAAGATGATAAAAACACTTTTAAGAATAAGCTGGATAAAGCTAGTGCCAATGTTGGAGGAAACGCTGGAATGGATTATGCCACCTTTACGATGAACTGTATTGCCAGTGACTTTGATGCGGTGTGGCCTTTGTATACAGATGCCCTTACCATTCCTGCTTTTGATAAAGCAGAGTTTGACCGTATTAAACAAGATGCCATCAACAACTTGAAGCAACAAAACTCTGATCCAGATGCAGCTATCAGTAAGTTGGCAAAAGAAACTGCTTTTAAAGGAAAAGATTATGCTAAAAGCCCTCAGGGAACAGAAGAAATAGTATCTACTTTAACTGCTGACCAAACTAAAACCTATTATAAATCAATTCTTACCCGCTCTCGTATGTTAATTGTTGTTGTTGGTAATCTGGAGAAGGATAAAATAGTAAAGAAAGTAACCGAATTGCTAAATAAAATTCCACAAGGGGCACCATTTATCTTAAAGCGTCAATCCTATCATCCAGTAACAAATTCATTTAAAAGCGAAAAGAAAGAACTAGCTACAAATTATATTATAGGAGTTACAAGTGCACCATTACCAGGAACTCCCGACTTTAATGCCTATGCTTTGGCAATGCGTATTTTCTATGACAGAAACTTCTTGGAAGTACGTACCAATAATGGTCTTTCTTATGCACCTGCTGCTTACTTAGACGGCGGACTTTCATCGACTAGTAATTTGTATGTTACCACTAAAGAGCCCGACAAATACATTGGAGTAGTTAATAAACTGATTAATAAAACTAAAAATGAAGGGTTTACTGAACAAGAAGTGAAGAACATGAAGACTACATATGTTACTAGTTTCTTCTACAAGCAAGAAACTAACAGTGCGCAAGCTTCTTCTCTTGCAGCTAATGAAGTGTTGCATAACAACTGGAAGCGTTCGCTAACTATCAGTACTGATATGAAGAAACTAAAAACAATGGATGTAAATAAAGCCTTCAGCAAGTATTTCGGTAATATCACTTGGGTATATCAAGGGGATAGTACTAAGGTTACCCCGGCATTATTTAAAAAGGATTATGCGCCAGCAGGTAAGTTGCCAGCCTCAACTTTAAGCCCTGTTAACAAACAATAGCGTTTGTAGTTACAGAAAAGCAAAAATAAACAACCAACTTGCTCCCCCCTTGAGTAGTAGTGACCTTACTACTCAAGGGGGGAGCAAATTCTAATCTAACAGTTTTATAATTATATTTTCTTCTTCTAGCGTGTATGCTTTTTAATTATTATATATAAAACCTGTAGTGGTAAAGTCTTTATCCATAATAATTAATATGAAGCGTAAGCTGGGCAATTGTACCCTTCTTGCAAATTGAAGGACAAGCCAACCTGAAATGTGGCATAAGAATCATTCCGTCCATTACCTCTTTGTCGTCCCTTTATGCCTATTGGTGAATGTATGCTACCGGGCTTTTCGCTAACAAAAACAGTACTTCTGTCTTGTAGAATTTGTGCTATACTTTTTGAATCGAAAGCCGCGGCACCAGCGTAATTACCATTTACATCATCCAAATATCCTGTACCTGTAAAGCGGTAAGTAAATTCTGAAAAAACATTAATTCTGTCGGTAACATTATATTTTAAACCAAATCCAATAGGTACAACCCATGAAACCAGACTATAAGGGCTCGTTTGTCCCTCGGTTTTTAATGGATTTAGATCATAGGTTTGTCCTTTTAGTGAGGTGTAAGGATTAAAATAAATGGCGCCTAGTCCGGCACTTAAGTAGGGCGTAAAACGATATTGTGGTATAACTGGAAAAAATTTAAAAAAATTGAAGTTTCCTGTAACACTCAACTCATACACTTCTGTGTTGAAACTAAGGTTACGTACCTTTTGAATAATATTATTGCTGTAAGAATCAGAATAACCAAGAAATGTATAATTGCCGTTTACTTTAATTCCTACATAGTTATTAATCTGCCGTAGAAAGAAAATACTAGCAGCAAATTTTGGATGTCCTATTGAAGCATTCGGGTTTAAATCGCCGAAATAATGACCTAATCCTACAGAAAAACCATATTCACCTCTATGGGAGAATGTTTCTTCTAGCTGTGCTTCGACAGACACAGATACTATTATAAACAAAATAAAGGCAACAATTTTAAAACGCATAATGAATATGTAATACAACGATTAAGTCGGCAAGATAATTTTTAAACGCCACTTATTCTGTTTTATTGCGACACATTAGTATTTTATTAGCGTATTTACAACCAAAAGTTCTGTGAGCATGCTTTATGGTGCTAATCTTTCTATCTTCCAGCTTCCATTTTCTTGCAGCGAGTATAGTAATCTATCGTGCAATCTGCTTTCGCGTCCTTGCCAGAATTCTATAGTATATGGTTTTAGTCTATACCCCCCCCAATGTGGAGGGCGTGGGGCATCATTGCCATATTGTTCTCTAAATTTTAGTTCATTTTGCTCCAATACTTTCCGGCTACTAATAACACTACTTTGAGGAGAAGACCATGCTCCAATTCTACTTGCAGCAGGACGTATATAGAAATATTCGTCGCTTTCTTGTTCCGAAACTTTTTCTATCGTTCCTTTTATATTTACTTGTCTTTCTAGTTCTTTCCAAAAGAAAAGAATTGTGGCATTTTTATTTTCAGCAATTTCTTTTCCTTTTTGACTACTATAATTAGTATAAAAAACAAATCCGTCTTTATCATATCCTTTCAGTAATACAATTCTAGCGGATGGAATTCCTTCTTTAGATGCCGTTGCCAATGTCATTGCATTTACTTCATCAATATTGCTATCCAATGCATCATTCCACCAAATGGCAAATTGGTCGATAGCATCAATATCAACATCTTGTTCACCCAAGCTTTTCAGTTTATATTCTTTTCGTATGTCTGCAATACTCATAACAAATAATTTAGGGGCGAATGTAGTAGCTGGATACTAGTAAAATACATGACCATCGTCATATGCATAAATCTAAACAACCACTAGCTCAAAAAAAGCTTCCTCATTCAGATACTTCTTTGCCAGTTCTTGTAATTCATCGGCAGAAACTGTTTTAATAGTATTGATTGCTTTATGAAAATAATTTTCATCCAATCCGTTCAAAATATAACTCTTCCAACGAGAAATAGTTTGGAAAGGACCATCGAGGTCTGATAACAAACTTCCCATCATAAAATTCCTTACCAAGTGCAATTCTGACTCTTCTATTTTATCATCCCTTAGTCGAGCCATTTCTTTATACACTTCTGCTATAGTTGCAGCAAAAACATCCTTGCCCGCTTCTGTACTTACCATCCAAGCGGATTGCTCAATCATGTTTTGTAAATAAGAATGAATACCATAGGTATAGCCTTTGTCTTCTCTGATATTACTCATCAACCTAGAGCCGAAGAATCCGCCGAAAAGATTATTTAACACCTGAACCTTTGAAAAATCGGGGTGATGCCTATTGGGAAAGGGTCTAGCCAAACGGATAGCACCTTGAACCCCATTTGCATCATTGCTAATGTTATATTTTTTTTCTGTAGCAGTAATTGTTGGATGAACAACCTTGGGCAAGGGTTGTTGGTTGAGTGGAAGGCTGCCAAATGCATTATTCAATTGTTCTTTAATATCAGCTGGCAATACACCTGCTGTGAATATGATGCACTTTCCGTGGGTATAAAATTTATTATAATAGTAAATAAGATCTTCTCTATTAATTGCTTCATAGTCTTCTGCCGAAGAAAATTTTCCATAAGGATGATCTACACCAAAAAGATATTTATCAATTAATCGATTAGCAACAAAATCGCACTTTTTTAAGTTGATTGTCAGCCTTTGCTTCTGGTTTTGTTTGTAGATTGCCAATTCCTCTTCGGGAAAAACACTATCTGTCAACAATTCCGACATTACAGGTAATAACTTGGGTAAATGTTTGCCCAAAGTATGTAGTGTTAGAGTTGCTGTTTCATTCTGACAGCCCCTGTTTAGATAAGCACCATAAAAATCAAAGTGCTCATTGATAGCAAAAGCAGATTTTTGCTTGGTACCATTCTTTAGCATAAAGTTGGTAGTAGCTGCAACAATATTCTTTTCTTCGTACCAGTTGCCCGCAAAGAATACCATTTCCACCATCAACACTTCCTGTGCACCAGCATGAAGGCTATACACTTCTACACCATTATCCAAGGTAAACTTAGTATACGGTTTTAACTGCAGGTGAAACTCAACTGCATCTACTATTGCTGGACTCTTTTTTCTGTTTAGCATCTGTTTATTCTTCTAACAATTGTCGGATTTGTAAATTCAGTTTAAGAGGTTAGGGATTAATTAGTTTTTACTTCGATAGTACAAGGTATTACTATTATCTGTATCAAAAATAATCTTACTGTATGCCTTGATGTCTTCGGAGGTAATAGCCTGATATCTATCCAACTCTGTGTTCATCAGATTGGCATCACCCAAAAGTTCGTAATTCGCAAGGCTACTTGCACGACTCATTACGCTCATATCTTCGAATGCTATGACACTTTCTGTTTTATTTTTCACCTTTTGTAACTCGCTATCATCTATCAAATCATTCTGTATCTTTTGCAATTGTTCGCACACTGCTTTGTCGGCATCTTCAAGATTTACTCCCTTTACTAGTTTGCCTTCTATTGCCAGCAAACCTTTATCGATGCTTCCAAAATGATAACAATCCAAGCTAGAGAATAACTGCTTTTCTTTTACCAATGCTTGATACATACGAGAGGAACCACCTCCACCTAATATCTCTGTAATTAGGTCAGCTACATAATAGCCTTTTTCTAAACGAGCTTCAATATGCCATGTTTTTACCAGTGCATCCAATGGAACATCGGCGGTTACATCCATCATTTTAGCCCCTGTTTGCTTAGGTTCTGCAGGAAGGTTTCGTTGATACTTATCGCCTTTTGGTATTGGCCCAAACCATTTTTCTGATAAACCCTTTACTTGATCAGTAGTTACATTTCCTGCCACTACCAGGATGGCATTGGATGGATTGTAATGTTTATGAAAAAATGCTTTTACATCATCGATTGTAGCATTTTCTATATGGCTTAAATCTTTGCCAATAGTCATCCATCTATAAGGATGGGTGGTAAAGGCAAGTTCCCTCATTTTAAACCATAAATCTCCGTAAGGTTTATTTATATAATGCTCTTTAAACTCTTCACAAACAACTTTTCGTTGTACTTCAAGGCTCTTTTTGCTAAAGGCAAGGCTCAGCATACGATCACTTTCCAACCAAAAGGCAGTCTCTATGTTTTCTGCCGGCAGACTACAGTAATAATTGGTAAGGTCGTTTGTGGTGTAGGCATTATTCTCGCCACCTGCTCGTTGTAGGGGCTCGTCGTAATCGGGAATATGAATGCTACCACCAAACATGAGGTGCTCGAAAAGATGAGCAAAACCAGTTTTGGCAGGATCTTCATCCTTAGCACCCACATCATACAATACATTCACCACAGCCATTGGGGTACTGTTGTCTTCGTGTACCAATACCCGCAATCCATTGTCCAAAACAAACCTGTTATAGTGCACCATCGGAGAAATATATATTATAAAAGGGGGCAAATATAAGGCGTTGACAGAAGTAGAATAGCATAAGTATTATTAGGAAATTCGAAGTAATTATTCCTCCCATAAATCATGTAAAGAATAACAAAGTATCTATATGTTATATTGATATAAAGTATTATGAAAAAGTAATTTAAATATGTATGGGTTATATCAATACGGTTATCTTATAAATATAAATTATGTTATATATTTAAAGCAATAATTATCAATGTTTTAAATACAAAATAGGTTATTCAATATGAAATAATAAATTCAACTGATAATAGGTATTTATTTGAATAATTGATGTGAATTAATCTTCTTTTTCAAATATTTAATAATTAAAAAGCACCCTATTAATATCGAATACTTTTCTTTTTTAAAAGATTATTTACCTAAAATATAGAACTTATTACCTAAAACTTATCGTCCCATATAAACCATCAATATCTGAATATCGCTAGGACTAACGCCACTAATTCTACTTGCTTGTCCCAAAGT
Organism: uncultured Chitinophagaceae bacterium; assembly: GCA_903883945.1. Taxonomy (GTDB): domain Bacteria; phylum Bacteroidota; class Bacteroidia; order Chitinophagales; family Chitinophagaceae; genus Parasediminibacterium. The sequence goes on from CAISCV010000054.1 coordinate 12,593, forward strand.
ACGAGGACGTATGTTCTTGAACTTTTGTTTTGCTTCGCTAGAAATAGCTGTTAGTTTTTCAAAATCAAAAGTATCTGGAATAACTAAATTTTCTAAGTGACTCACTTTTTCGACAAGATCTTCTTCTTTACGAATATAGGTTTCATACTTAACCTGAATCTCCGCTTGCTCAAGACTATCGGTATCATACGTTTCCAAAGCTGTCGCCAAACTTGGAACAGCCTGAAGCATACCATCCAATGTTACATTGGGACGAAGAATAATTTTAGAAGCTTTTTGTTTATCATCAAGAATAGCTGAATTAATAGTTTCAAAATAGGGGTTAATATCAGCCGCTTCCACATTGAAAGAGGATAGTATTTTTTTAATCTCCGATACATTTTGAAGTTTTTGCTCCACTTTATCCAAACGTTCCTGAGAAGCCAAACCAATCTTATTACTTAAATCTGTAAGACGGATATCTGCATTATCTTGTCTTAGTAGTGTACGGAATTCTGCACGGCTAGTAAACATACGGTAAGGCTCATCGGTACCTTTACTTATCAAGTCATCAATCAATACACCAATATAGGCTTCATTTCTTTTCAGAATAAATGGTTCTTCTTCCTTCACGGAAAGGTGTGCATTAATACCCGCCATCAAACCTTGGCAAGCAGCTTCTTCATAGCCAGTAGTACCATTAATCTGCCCGGCAAAGAATAAATTCTTAATCAGTTTAGTTTCTAGTGTATGCGTTAATTGGGTTGGTTGGAAGAAGTCATACTCAATTGCATAACCAGGACGGAAGAACTTGCAGTTTTCAAAACCTGGTACTTTACGTAAAGCTTTCACTTGCACATCTTCTGGAAGAGAGGTAGAAAAACCATTTACATAGATTTCAACTGTGTTCCAACCTTCGGGTTCTACGAATATCTGGTGACGTTCTTTATCTGCAAAACGATTAATTTTATCTTCTACACTAGGGCAATAACGAGGGCCACGACCTTCAATTCTTCCTTGAAACATAGGACTTCTATCAAAGCCCGTTCTTAATAAATCGTGTACTTCATTATTTGTATAAGTGATGTGGCAACTGCGTTGTTGTTCTGGCTTAATCAACGAAAGATCCAGATAAGAGAAACCAGTTATTACCTCATCTCCTTTTTGCTCTTCCATTATACTATAATCCAAACTTCTGCTGTCAACTCTTGGTGGAGTACCCGTTTTTAGTCGGTCAGCTTCAAAACCGTATTCCACCAATTGCTCGGTAATACCCGTTGCGGCCTTCTCCCCTACTCGTCCACCACCCAATTGTTTTTCACCAATATGTATAATGCCATTCAAAAAAGTACCACTTGTTATAACAACACTTTTAGCTTTTATCTCATTACCCAAACCCGTTACTACACCGCAAACTTTCCCTTTATCAATTATAAGAGAACGAACCATATCTTGATAAAAATCCAGATTATTGGTATGTTCCAGCATTTCTCTCCATTTAGCAGCAAACAACATACGGTCGTTTTGTGCTCTAGGGCTCCACATTGCAGGACCTTTACTTTTGTTAAGCATCCTAAATTGAATCATTGTAAGGTCTGTTACTATTCCACTATAACCACCAATCGCGTCTATTTCACGTACAATCTGACCTTTAGCAATACCGCCCATAGCTGGGTTACAACTCATCTGACCTATGGTTTGCATATTCATAGTTATCAGAAGTGTTTTACTACCCATATTTGCAGCGGCAGCAGCAGCTTCAGAACCAGCGTGACCAGCACCAACTACTATTACATCATATTCTTGAAACATTCTTTTTCTAATTATTAGTCGGCAAAGATAATCTTGCAACTATTGATGGGCTGAAGTTTTTCCAAATTCGTTCCACGTGGAACATTAGTGAGGGTGGTGGATTTTCTACCCTTACAGTAAAGCAAATTGTTCCACGTGGAACATAATTATAAAGAAAGATATTGGTTGATGTAATAATCCTCTTTCTCTCGCATAAGTTTTATGTCTTTTGGTTTCTTATCTAAATAACCACACAAATGCAGACAACCATGAAATAAAACCCGAAGTGTTTCGTTTAAAAGATTTGCTTTTTGAGATATTGCATTGTCTTTTATTCTATCAATACTGATGTAGATTTCACCAATTACAGGTTCACCTTTTTCTTCCAATGAAAAAGTAATAATGTCGGTATAGTAATCATGGTTGAGGTGGTCTTTATTAATTTGAAGTAAATATTCGTCAGAACAAAAGATGTAATTAAGTTCGGACAAGGGAATGTTTTCACTTTTAAATAAAAAAAAGATAAAAGATTTGAGTTTTGTTTTATCTGAAATGGATAACTTTCTGTCCACATAATTAAACCTTACTCTCGCCATAATTAATATTTACTTTTGCAACTTCAAAAATCGTAATAAAAGACAAACGTATCGGGTTTATTTTTGCGACATAAGGTATCTGTTGGGATATTCTATTATTAAAAAATTGAAATGAGAAGACTAAGTGAGTTAGGAACAGGTCAGAGAGCGGTGATACATTCGTTTGAAAAGGATGATATTTTTATTAAATTGATGGAAATGGGCTGTATTCCTGGCGAAGAAGTAAAAGTGATTCAAGTCGCACCATTAGGTGACCCAATTTCTATTGCAGTTGCAGGATATAACTTAAGTCTACGATTAAGCGAAGCAAATAGCATCTTTCTAGAAGAAGTTAAATAGCACTTAAAATGAAAATTGGTTTATACTTTGGTTCTTTCAATCCCATTCATATTGGTCACCTGATAATAGCCAACCATGTAATCAACTATACAGATATGAATCAAGTATGGCTGGTTATTAGTCCGCAAAATCCTTTAAAACCCAGTCACACTTTACTGAACGAGTACCATAGATTACACCTAGTTCAAAAAGCAATAGAAGATAATTCCAAACTAAAAGCGTCTGATATAGAGTTTCGACTTTCTAAACCGTCTTACACCATTGATACCCTAATATATCTGGAAGAAAAATATCCAAAACATAAATTCAGTATTGTAATGGGCAGTGATAGTTTTCAGAATATTAATAAATGGAAGAAAGCAGAGGATTTAAAAAAGAATTACTCTTTTATTATTTACGAAAGACCGGGTTTTGAAATGGATAAAAACATGGAAACCGAAAATATCAAAATATTAAATGCCCCGTTATTAGAAATTGCTGCTACTACCATTAGAAATAATATAAAAGCAGGAAAAAGTATCCAATATCTCGTTCCAGATGACATAAACAAAGAAATTATTGAGAATGGATACTATAAATAAAGCTTAAACAGTACGAATATTGGAAAAACTCGGGCATCTTTGTAGCTTGTTTAATAATATATGGCTGAGTCACAACAAATTTTTCAAACAAGTAATCCCTCCCGTTGGCAAAGACTAAAATGGGGCTCTAGGATATTCTTTTTAATATTCATTATAGCTATTGTTATTATTAGTATAACGCTCAAAAGTGTATCTAAATCTAACGATAAGATACCTGTAGATGTGCGGGCTATAAAGAAAGTGTTAACCGAAGCACCCACCTATCGCGATAGTGATATGGGAAAAGAATATAAAGGCTTCAGAAAATATATTAATAACCAGTGGGCTGTTGGAAAAGGTGTGGGACAAAAAGATACTGTACTAAACTTATCCAATTCTAACTACTTCAGTGATAGTCTTGGCATAAGGGCCGCTTTTTACATGCCTTGGGATCCTCAATCTTTCTTTTCTTTAAGAAAAAATATCAGTAAAGTAAATCTTGTTTTACCAGAATGGTTTTTTATTGATCCTAATGGAGATACACTAACCACTAAAATTGATAAGGAAGCATTTGATATCATTAAAGGAGCTCATGTAAAGATGGTTCCAATGCTATCAAATAGTTTAAATAAACTTTCAACCGTCCCTGCTTTAATAAGAATTATTGAAAGCCCTTCAAAAAGAGAACGTTTAATAACAGACCTATTAAAGCAATTAAACAGGTTAAAGTTTGCTGGAATAAATATTGAACTCGAAGATGTAAAATTAAAAAACACCAAATCATTACTTTCTTTTCAATCTGAATTATATTCCAGACTACATGAAAACAATTTTTTAGTAACTCAAAATGTGTCTCCTTATAATACCTACAATTACAAACAAATAGCCAAAACCAATGACTATCTATTTTTAATGGCGTATGATGAACACTCAGATTATACAAAAGCTGGCCCAATAAGCGATCAAAAATGGATAGAAGAAAGTGTTGATAAACTTGTAAGAAATGTCCCTGCATCAAAAATAGTTTTAGATATAGCTGCTCATGGTTTTGATTGGGACAATAAAGATTCTGCAGTAGAATTAACGTACCAACAAGCACTAGTAACAGCAAGAGAAAG
>CAISCV010000055.1 GCA_903883945.1 uncultured Chitinophagaceae bacterium
AGCTGCAGTAAAGTGTTTGGCTTGTTCCAATGCATTCTGTCCAGTAGAACCATCTAATACCAGCATGACTTCGTGGGGTGCATCAGGGATTATCTTACTGATTACACGTTTTATTTTGGTTAGCTCATCCATCAGATGGGCCTTGTTATGCAAACGGCCTGCGGTATCTATTATCACAATATCGCTACCTCTTGTGAGGGCGCTTTTAACGGTATCAAAAGCCACCGCACTAGGGTCGCTACCCATTGCCTGTTTTACAATAGGAACGCCTACACGTTCGCTCCAGATAGTTAATTGATCAACTGCTGCTGCCCTGAAAGTATCTGCTGCACCCAATAATACGTTATAACCTGCCTTTTTATAGTTGTGTGCCAGCTTGCCGATAGTGGTTGTTTTACCTACTCCATTAACGCCGACTACTAATATGATATAAGGTTTTTTATTGGCGGGAACCTCGAAGTTCTTGTGCAGATTATCCGAAGCATCTATCAATATCGCTTCTATTTCTTCTTGTAATAAACGATTCAGTTCACTAGTGCCAAGGTATTTGTCTTGTTGCACCCTTTTCTCAATACGTTCTATTATTTGTATCGTTGTATCAATACCCACATCCGCGTTCACCAATGCTTCTTCCAGGTTGTCCAGTACCTCGGCATCAACGGTGCTTTTACCTGCAATCGCTTTTGTTATCTTGGCAAAGAAGCCTTCTTTGGTTTTGTTAAGTCCTTCGTCTAGTGTTTCTTTTTCTTTCCTACCGAATAGTTTCCCGAAAAAACTCATAATCTATATTGTTTAATTGCAGTAATTGTTGGCGGTAAAAGTAATACAATGTTTAGGTAAATACAATTCAAAAAACAAATATCCCCATAGTCTAATAACTACTTTTTCTCTTTGAATAATAAAATAGATGCTTTGCCGTTTTATTATGAATGATAACTATTAGTGAGAATTTGACTATTGTTTTAACCCGATTAATTGGCTGGCTATGAATCACACCAAAGAAATAAATGCTTTGTTTACTTTGATTGATGACCCCGATCAAGAGGTATTTACAACTGTATCGGACAGGATTGCTGGCTTTGGTAAAGCAATTATCCCTAACCTTGAAAACTTATGGGAGAATACATTTAGTCAGGATGTGCAGGAGCGTATTGAGAATCTGATTCATAGATTACATTATACCGATCTGATAAATGACATTACTGAATGGCGTGAAAGTGATGAACACGAATTATTGTCGGGTGCTTTATTGGTAGCTAAGTATCATTACCCCGATTTGCAATCTTCATTGGTGTTGCAGGACATTGAGAAGATAAGAAAGAATGTATGGTTGGAACTGAATAGCTTTCTTACGCCTTTGGAACAAGCCAATGTGTTGAGTAGCATCTTGTACAACTACTATAGTTTGAAGGGGAATGAAGTAGACTATTCTATTAAAGATGATTTCTTTCTGAATAAAGTACTTTCTCGCCGTAAAGGAAATGCATTAACGAATGGGATTATCTATCAGGTATTGTGCGATTTGCTAGACATCAATGCGAAGATTATTAATATTCCAAGACACTTTATTATTGCTTTCTATCACTCCGATTATAATCCTGCTTCTTACATTGGCAACCCACAGGAGAAGATTCATTTCTTTGTAGATGGCACAACCGGGCAGGCTTATTCGCACATGGATATAGAAAACTATTTAAAGAAAATGAATGCAAGTCCTATTCCTGGTTATTTTAAACCATTAACCAATAAGCGCATTATACAGATGCTGTTAGAAGAATTAAGTAATTGCTACAGTAAGCCAACTGAGTTTGATAAGCAAAGTGAATTGTTACGTTTGGTGGAAATACTATCCTAGTTGTTAGTTGTTAGTGATTAGTATTTGTAATAAGGATAAGCTGCTAAAACTAACCTCTAACCATCACTAACCTCTAACAACTAATAACTAAAGAAATGCCTCTCTTTTACTTTAAAGAAATATCGCCCACTACCAAGCTCGCCATCTGGAAGATAGAAGAACCCGAGGCGTTCTTTCTAAGTTATGTACCCTTGTCTAGTGAAATATCTCACCCTCATAAACGGTTACAACATCTGGCAGGAAGATATCTGTTGCAATATCTCTTTCCCGACTTTCCCATTCATTCTATTCAGATTGCTAGTACAAGAAAACCATTTCTAGAAAATGAACGCTACCATTTCTCTATTTCTCATTGTGGCGATTATGCGGCGGCAATAGTAAGTAGTACGGATAGAATTGGTATTGATATTGAATTGCAACGGCCAACTGTTGCTAAGATTGCGCACAAGTTTCTACACCAAGAGGAGTTAAAGCAAGTGTTGTTAGATGATATTAAAAGGCTGACAATTCTTTGGTCAACCAAAGAAGCCATCTTTAAATGGTGGGGCTTAGGCGATGTAGATTTTAGTGAAATGATACGTGTAGACACTCATCCACTAGAAGATGAAGGTACTATAGAGGCACGATTCTTACAGCCTACTCGTACTTATGCATTCAAACCTCAATACATAGTGTTCGGGAATATTTGTTTGGTGTGGGTAATAGGTTAGTATATTATTCTTTTTTAGTTCAGCCTATTCTTTAACAATATAGGTTACTTACTGTTACTCTTTTTTAAAGGTTGGTTTACGTATATTTACTTTATGGAAACAGTTTTGATTACGGGCGGTACTGGCATGGTGGGGAAGCACCTGACAGAGTTATTGGTACTGAAAGGTTATAATGTGGTGATAGTGAGTCGCAAAAAGGTGATGGCAAGGCGGCATGCGAGCATTAGTTATGCTTTGTGGGATGTTGAAGCACAAACTATTGATAATGAAGCTATTGAAAGATCTGATTATATTATTAATCTTGCTGGTGCAGGGGTAGCGGATAAACGATGGAGTGCTGCAAGGAAAAAAGAGATTGTAGAAAGCCGTACCAAAGCCGGTGCTACTATTGTGAAGGCGTTGGAGACTATCCCAAATAAAGTGAAATGTGTAGTGAATGCCTCTGCTATCGGGTGGTATGGGGCAGATACGAAGGAGAGTTTGCAAAAAGGATTCATAGAAGACGCAACTGCTGATACCGAGTTTCTGGGTGATACCTGCAAACAATGGGAGGAAAGCATTGAACCTGTTACGAAGCTAGGCATACGATTGGTGAAGCTGCGCATTGGTATCGTATTAAGTAATAACGGCGGCGCACTGGTAGAGTTTCTAAAACCATTGAAGTGGGGATTGGCTTCGATATTGGGTAATGGCAAACAAATTATCAGTTGGATACACGTGGAAGACCTTTGCAGGTTATTTGCGTATGCCATAGAAAATAAAGCTATGGATGGGGCTTATAACGCCGTGTCTTCTGTGCCTGTAACCAATAAAGAACTTACGCTTACCCTAGCTAAAATAGTAAAAGGGAAGTCCTATATCTCTGCACACGTGCCTAGTTTTATATTAAAGATCATGCTGGGAGAAATGAGTATAGAAGTATTGAAGAGTGCTACTGTAAACAACCATAAGATAAAGGCTTTGGGCTTCCAATTTAACTTCCCAATAATAGAAACGGCTTTAAAAGACTTGGTAATTTAGTTTTCGCCACAAAGACCCAAAGACAGAAACGAGCACTAAGAAGAAAAGAAAAAGCAAATCAAGTATGATTATTTTTATTCTCTTTCCTTTTGCTTATTTGCTTAATGCCTCTTTGAAACTTAGTGTCTTAGTGGCAACTCTTACTTCATGTCATCATAATAATATATCTTCTTTCCTACAAATGCTTCTTTTGCAGCGGTTGCCATAGCTGTTGCAACTGTTTGGGCTTCAATGGCTTTGTATTTGGTCATGGAGCCAAAAAATAAGCTAGATAAACCTTTAAAGACTACTTTCATGATGCTTTCCCCAATCCTTGTTTCATTTCTGTTGCCTAACAAAAAGGAAGGTCTGAAGATGTGAAACCCTACAAACCCTATCGAGGCAATCTTTGTTTCTATCTCCCCCTTTAGCTTCAAATAGAAGCCACTAGCTTTTTCATCCGCCCCCAAAGAAGAAACCAATAAATACTGTGTAAAGCCTGCTTCTTTTCCCAAAAGTGCGGCATTTACGGCAATGTCATAGTCTATTTTACGGTAAGCTTCCTTATCGCCATTCACTTTCTTCTGTGTAGTCCCAATGCAACTAAAAACACTATCGCCCTTGCCTAGTTTATTTTTATAATCCTCCAAGTTGCCAAAATCAACCACACCCACTTCTAATTTGGGATGCTGTTTGGCATACGGTCGTCGCACCAATACCCTCACTTTCTCAAATGCCTCGTCGTTCAGAAGGGTTTCTACCAATAAACTACCAATTAATCCTGTTGCGCCAATTATTACTGCTGTTTGTTTGTCCATATTACTTTATTTTGCCCCATGCAAGTTCAGCAAAGTACATCTTTATTGCCATACAATACATTTGGAATAGATGCAAAGGCACAATTCTTTGCCAGTTTCAGTCATCTAGAGGAGTTGAGATCGCTTTTAGCGTACCACAAAGAACTGTCTTCTATCCATAAATATATACCCTTAATGATTTTGGGTGGTGGTAGTAACATACTTCTGACCCAAGATTTTAACGGGTTGGTTTTGAAGAATCAGTTGAAAGGAATTGAATTGGTGGGCGAAGATGCCGACCACTATTACGTAAAGGCGGCCGCGGGCGAAGTGTGGCATGAGTTGGTAGAATATTGCATTGCCCACAACTATGCTGGACTTGAAAACCTAAGCCTGATTCCGGGTAATGTGGGTGCAAGCCCGATGCAGAATATCGGGGCATATGGGGTGGAGATAAAAGATGTGTTTCATGCGTTAGAAGCATTGGATATCAATGAGGGCACCGTGCAAACATTTAGTAATACGGATTGCGAATTTGGCTATCGCGAAAGTATCTTTAAGAATAAACTGAAGGGACAATTCATAATCCTCAATGTAACGTATAGATTGCAGAAGCATCCGGTACTAAATACCTCTTATGGTGCAATTAAGGAGCAGTTGGAACTGATGGGAGAGAAGGAGTTGACAATCAGGAATATCTCGCATGCCATTATTAATATTCGTACCAGCAAATTACCCAACCCCAAAGAGATTGGCAATGCGGGTAGTTTCTTCAAGAACCCACAGGTATCTAAGTTTAAATTACACGTGATATGGGATGATTATCCCGATGTGGTGGCGTATGAAGTGAACAGTTTAACGTATAAACTCGCTGCGGGATGGATGATAGAAAAATGTGGCTGGAAGGGAATACGCAGGGGTGATGCAGGCTGCCACGCCAAACAAGCCTTGGTATTGGTGAATTATGGCAAGGCCACCGGAAAAGAAATCCTGGACTTGTCTTCCGAAATTATCAATTCAGTAAAAGAAAAGTTCGGGATAGAGTTGGAGCGGGAGGTGAATATTGTTTAGAGGTGAGTAGTGAGTTGTGAGTTGTGAATGGTTAGTGTTTTCAATATCAGAACTTTCATTCTTTATTTTTTGTCCTGTTGATACAAAACATAATAGTAATAATATGATGACTAAATTCTGCTTTATTATTAGCATACCGTTGTTTTAAGATTCAAAAATACGGTGTTGCAAAGATTAAGCCGTCTAGGAAGGAAATGATTATTTAATAGAATGTATACGCAAAAATAATAATTGAGTTAAATGATATTTATAAAGTAGGCTATTTTTTACAAGCTTTCTAATGAAAATTAATAACTAGAGATTTCTACAGGCACAATAAACGCCCTAACCGGGAAATTTGTGTCTGTGTTGTTATTATAAGCCTTAATGAGTTCCATTCCTTTTGCAGCACTTTCATTAGAGGTGAAACTGAACATCATTAAAGAATCAAACTTTTCTTCTCCTTTTGCAAACCAGTCAAGTAGAATGTTTTCTGTACCCGAATCTTTGAACCCTACCACATCGGTTGCACTGAATACTTTTATCTCAGCTTGTTTAAACAACTTACAAACATCATCGCGATATTCTTTGATGCAGGTCACAATAAATAATTTCATAGCCTTATTTTTTAATTTTATTAATCCTCAATTTGTTTGTTATTTACAGGTAGCACACTCATCCTTTATTCCAAATACATTTAAAATGTAGTTTAACGGACAAAATTTGGTAAATGACGACTGTAATAAATTTACACCCACAAATACACCCAACCACAACCAATTTATACTTACATAATAGGTAAGTATAATGCTGATTAACATAAAGCTTCCTGCTACAGCTCTCACAATTCGCTCTTTCATATTCTCTATTAATAAATTATTAATTTATATTTATACTGTTACTTCATTTTACTTAAATCTTTCTTTCGCATCATTTTAAAATACAAC
>CAISCV010000056.1 GCA_903883945.1 uncultured Chitinophagaceae bacterium
CTTTGTATTGGAAGGGGATACAGAACCATTGTTGGGTGCAATACCGTTGGAAGAAATGGATGTTTTGATTCATCCTCAACGTCAGGAATTGGTTGTAAACCCCGAACATCCTGAGTATGCAGTATTAAAAATGAAATAGGGTGGGACTCAAGCCCTGTATACTTTTAATATAACCTCCAATGACACCCTCGGTAAGAGTTCTATAACTAATTAAACTGATGGATCATTTGCTAATTATCAAAGCCTAAGAGGTGGTAATATGCTGGTTGTAAAATCACGTAATTACAAAACCGTATCGGTTATTGTTAACAATATTTCACTTTGTGGATAGGCACTTATACCAGAGATAATCAATAGCGATACAACTACAAAATGTATAAGTAAATTATTTGGCACAATGGCTGGATATTATTATTAAAAAGAGTAAGCCCTTATAAAAGAAGCGTAAGTAACTCAAATTATACAAGTTTATACAATCTGGCCGTCTTTCATTTCAATAATTCGATCGCAGTTATTGGCAAAGTCATCGTCGTGGGTAACCGCTATGATGGTTTGCTTACGCTCTTTGGCTAATTCTCTGAAGATATCGAAAACTATTTGGGTATTTACGGTATCTAGATTTCCTGTTGGTTCATCCCCCATTATAATGGCTGGATCGTTTATGAGGGCACGTGCAATGGCAACCCTTTGTTGCTGACCACCCGAAAGTTTGGTTACCTTTTTTAATGCTTGATCTTTTAGTCCCAACATTTCCAAGTTCTTATATGCCCGTTCTTCTATTTCTGCTTTAGCATACTTTTTTAGCTTCAGGGCAGGTATCATTACATTTTCCAAAGCTGAAAACTCTGGTAACAGATAATGAAACTGAAAAACAAACCCAATATTTTCATTTCGAAAGGCAGCTAATTGGTTTTGAGACTGATTGGTGAGAACCGTATCTTTTATGGTGAGGGTGCCCTCATAATCTGTATCCATGGTAGACAAAACATACATCAATGTAGACTTTCCACAACCCGATTTCCCTACCAATGCCAAGAATTCACCCTCCTTTACTTCGAAGCTGATTCCCTTGAGTACCTGAAACTTCTCGGGTTCGTAGAAGTGTTTAACAATGTTGTCTACTTTTAAAATAATATCATTCATAGTGATTAATTGTTAGTGATTAGTGGTTAGTGGTTAGTGGTTAGTGATATATTCATAATTGCTGTTTCTAAACAACAACTAATAACTAACCACAAACAACTAAAAGTTTATCCTCTCAAAATACTCACTGGGTCTATTTTGGAAGCTTTGTGTGCGGGGAGGTAGCCTGCCACAAAGGTTGTTATTAGTCCAAACATAAATGCAAATACATAATTATGCGGGTAGTAGGTCATTGGCAAATGGTGCATTCCGGCTACTTCAAACTTTACCCTGTTTACTAAATGCGAGATGATATTGCCCAATATGATTCCTACAATTCCACCTAATATACCAATGATGATCGCTTGTGTTAAAAAAATTTTGGTAACATCACCCCCCGAAAAGCCCATAGCTTTTAAGATGGCTATCTCTCTTATTTTTTGATTGATGGTCATGTTCATTATATTATAAATACCAAAGCCAGCTACCAATAGAATAGTCAAAGAAACTGCCTTTGCAATAGTATCCCTTAAGCTAGACCCTGCCACTAGTTGTTGGTTGCCCATCTGCCACGACTCTACTTTATACGGAATGATCGCTTTTATATTGTCTATCAACGGTTGGGTATTATTGTAATCGACCATGTCTATTTGTATATCGGTAACATAATCCTGGTTTACGCCAAGCAGTTGTCGGGCAGCATTAATGGCGATATATGCTTTTGTTTTATCGACATTATACACGTCGGTTCTAAAAATTCCTATTACTTTATAGTTGCGTGAAATGCCTTCTGAAGTAAGAATATTTACATTATCATTCATTTTTAGACCTAAAATCCTTGCTAGTTCTACCCCTACAAATATGCCATCTGATTTGTATTTCAATTCATTCCAGTTGCCTTGCAGCATGTGTTTGGCACTACCAAAAACTTTGTCTTCGCTTACCACATCTATCCCCGAAACCAAACCATTTAACTTGTTGCCCGCATTTTTAAAGAATACATTGATGTTTACCTGAGAAGTAAACCCGGTGATATCTTTCTGTTTACTTAAGGTATTTAAAATGGATGTTGAGTTTTTAATGCCATCCGTATACTTTATCACTTTAGCATTCCTAACATTGATAAGGTCATTGGGAAATACCTTTTTGGCAATATTAGAATTGTCTGCAGGCCCGTCATTATAAATACGCACATGTGCCAATGCGCTAAAAGCAAGGTCTGCTTGTATATCGTTTACACCCGTCATAAAGCCTGTCATAAATATATACATACTTATGCCAAACGTTACCCCTAGCATAGCCACAATAGTCTGTTTGACATTGGAGGTGAGGTGTATCTGAGAAATGCGATTATTGATAGAACTAAACATATACCACCGATTAAATGATTTGAATGAATTAGGTGATTTAACTACCCATTCTAGTAATAAGTGATTATTTTTTGGGTAATTCTATTGTTTCATTCCCAACCATCCCATCAGTAACTTCCACCCAATCTAGGGTTTTAATGCCTGTTTTTATCGCTCGTTTCTTATCACCTTCCAATAGCGTGATAGAATCTCCATCGGACAGGTAATTGGCAGGAATTACCAGTACATTTTTCTTTTCGGTGATGATAAAGTTTGCCTGCAATTGAGTGCCATCTTTCAATACCTTGGGATGCTCCGTAAAGGTAGCCTCAACTATAAACGATTGACTAACCGCATCGAAAGAAGGATATATTTTGGAAACAGCTGCTTTATAAACATGGTCTTTATCGGTATTTAAAGAAATCAGTACCAACTGATTTTGTTGTATCCTGTTGATGTCGTCTTCTGCCACCTGTAGTTTTGCAATTACTTTTCCATTGCCCATATCTGCAATGGTTTCGCCTTTCTTTACATAATCTCCATTCTTTTTATAAATGTTTAGTATCAATCCGTTTGCTGCACTTATAACGGTATAAAAACCATTGTTTTGTTGTTGAATTTCATATTGTGCCTTGGCGTTAGTTGCGTTTATAGCTAAGGTTTGTTTTACATCGGCCAGTTGTTTCTGTAATACTTTACAGTTGGATATGTCATTTTTAAATACAAGGGTCACATTGTCATAATCTACTTTGGAGACAGCATTTGTTGCTATTAAGTTTTTGTAACGATTCAGATTGATAGAGTCTGTTTGCTTTTTTATTTCTGCCTGCTTTATTTGCTCCTCCAGTTGTTGTATCTGTGGGGCATTATCCGATTGTTTATTTTGTGCATACTTCAAGTTATCAAAAGCATTGATAACTTGCATCTGCTGAACATCGTTTTGAATGGTAAATAACCTTTGTCCTATTTTAACCGAGTCCCCCTCAGCCACTAATGAAGCAGTCAAATAACCTTCACTAAAGGCTGTTACTTTATATTGATTGACAGTGACGGCTTTCCCACTTGCAAAAACAGCATCTATCAAGTCTTTATGTTGTGGTTGAATACCCTGCTTTTTGTTGCAGGATGCGATTGCCAATGAAAGGAGTACAATTAAAAAAAGAGTATGTTTCATATTGATGATATTTAAACTTAATAGGGTTTTGAATACTATTAAAATTGATTATAATTTATTGTCTAGCTTCGATTGCAGCTTTGGTAAGGCATAAATTTGATAAATTACTCAGATACATATTCTCTGCTGCCAGATAATCCTGAAAAGTTTTTAAGTACACATCTATACTAATCAATCCTTCCCTAAACTTTTGTAACGACAACTCCAGGTTCTTCCCATACAGGTTGAAGCTTCTTTCGGATGTGGTGGTCATATTGCTACATATACTATAGTTGCTTATCAAAAGAGAATCGTTGATATTGCTTTGTTCCATTGCTGCATTATAATTCTGCTCTGCCACTTTCTTTTGGATAGAGATACCCTTTAGTTTGTTGCTGTTTGCAAAACCGGTGAACAAAGGCCAATTGAGTCCCAAACCAATATATTGATAGTCGGTCCATGCATTCTTGGCAAAGCTCATCTCTAAGTTGTTTTGAAATTGCTGAAAGCCAAAGTATCCGGTAGCCATAAGCTTTGGCAGGAATGATGCCTGCTGTACCTTATGTTGCAAATCGGAAATGGTAATACTATTCATAAAGGGAACCAACGTTTTATCGTTCCCTAACCTTAAGTTTGTTGACTGATCGTACACTACGGGATTAATTAAAACAATTGATGAAGAAGCTGGAATACCCCCTAGAATTTTGATGTTTGCTATTGCCTGGTTATACAATTGCTCACTCTGCAAACTATTCTGTCTGATGTTGTTTCTATTAATCTCAGCCTGGTTTACGGCACTTGCATCTGTTAACCCCTGATTGAATTTGTTTTTTATCGCCCCATAGATGCTATCTGCCAACAACCAGTCTTTTTCAGCAATTTCACGTGAAGCCTTTGCCACCAATGCGGTGTAGTAATATTGCCCTAGCTGCGTTTTCAACGTTTGTACATAAGCCTCTTGTTGTACATTGTTTAGTTTACTATTTTCCTTTGCAATCTTCGATTGAAGCAATGCCTGCCAATCGAACAAGTCTTTGCTTAGGGTTAGTCCGGTATTGTACGTATAGTGCTTGCCAAACTGTAGGTAGACCGTTCCTGGTTTATTAAAGATGATACCTGGTAAAGGGGTTACAGATTGTATCAGATTGTCCTGACCATTAAAACTCGCAGCAGCTTGTGGGTAATAAAAACTTTGGGATGTATTATAATCATACCCCAGCTGTTCTCGCTTTAGGTTATATACTTTTTGATTTGGATTTTGCGCTAGGGCTATCTTCCAGAGATCATCGAGGTTATTAATAGTTATCTGTGCCGAAGGTTTATTCAGTATTAGAAAGAAAGCTAAAACAACTTTTAATGCTTTATCCATAACAAATCCCTTTTATTTATATCACTAGGCACAATAGGATGCATACAAAGGAACACAAAGACAATGGTAGTATTTATCAAATTATTGTATGTCTGAGGTATCATTCAGTTTATGTATTTGATAAAAGGTCATTACTTATAATACTCTCCTGCAGGCTGTTTATATAATTTGTTTTGTTGGTATACTTTAAAAAAGCTTTGTTCTTTGGTATGTGTGTTCACCCATAGCTGGTAATCGTCGATATTGGCTGTTTCACCAAACACCCATTGGTTATAGGCATCAAACAAACCTTCTTTTATCAGATAGTGAAAGTGCTCAAATAAGTAAAAAGGGGTGGTTTCGTTTTGTTTGTTATAAAACCAACTCAGTATAAACCGTGTTCTCAATGCTCCAAGTGTTTCGGCTGTTATGCTATTCTTTGTTACAGCGCTTGCAGTACTGATGTTATTATACCATGCCTTCTGAAAAGCGCTATTAACAGGATTGGCCATCAACTTATCTAACTGGTCTCCGCTAAACATCTTTTTATAGGCATCAAACAACTTCACTTTTATCAGGGCGGTATGTGGGCTGTAGCTTTCTATATTTATAAATATTTCCCCATATTGTATTACCCAAAACAAATCCTCCTTCACTTTACTGTAATACATGGTGGCATTGTAATAGTTGTTGCTATAACCAGGGTCTGCTTTAATGCCTGCCTCCCACTGCACGATGGCGTCCGTCAATTTGTTCTGCATGGCATATAACTCCCCAAATTCGTTATACAATACACCACTTTCCGGGTACTTCGTTAATCCTTTTTTATACAAATCCTCGGCTTCTTTGAAAGCCGCTTTTCCTTTATAAGCCATTCCCAAGGTTTGATAAGACTGTTCATTGGCATTGGGCTTTGCAATCAATTGTTTGCCTAGTTCTATTGCTTTTACGTATTCTTTTTCTAGTACCAACACATAGCAATAATCATTCAATGCCTCTACTTTGTCGGGGTCTTGCTTCAATAAGGCATTGTAGCTCACCACAGCATTGTCGAGATCACCTTGCATCAAATATCCCCGTGCTGTTTTGTACAGATCCTTTGGTGATTGTGCCTTTGCTAAGTAAACTAAGCCTACCAGACAGATAAATAAAACAAATCTTTTCATAACAAATCCCTTTTTAGAGCGATAAAAGTAAGTATTACCGTTATAAACTTTGCAAAGTATCAGGTAAAGTTTGTAATGCTTAAAGTTACCCTTACAAAGTATGGGGGTAAGCTTTGCAAAGTATTTGAAATAAAAAATAGCTTGCAAAGGGGAAAAGAAAGTTTAAAAGGGATTTTAGATTAAGGAAGTCAGTGGTGGAAAGTTTATACTTCAAAAAAGAGAAGAGATTGAATAAGAAGCCACAACTTCCCATCCAACCTCTTTTTCTTACAACTTACCACTAATAACTAACCACTAGTAAGTCCTATTCATAAATCAAATGAGTCAATACCCCATCCCTTAGTTTAGGTTCAAACCAAGTACTCTTTGGAGGCATTACATTGCCAATATCTGCAATATCAAATAGCTGGTTGATAGTAACGGGGTACAAACTAAATGCAACAGCCCAATCACCATTCTTTACTCGGTCTTCTAACCCTTTCAATCCACGGATACCACCCACAAAATCAACCCTAGTATCGGTACGAGGGTCTTTGATGCCCAAAATCCCATCCAAAATATTGTTTTGAAGAATGGTAACATCCAATATACCAATTGGGTCGGTAGTATAAGTGCCTTCTTTGGCAGTTAGTTTATACCAAACCTTATCTATGAACATTCCAAAATCGTGCAGTGTAGTTGGTTTGTAGGCTTCCATCCCAATTCGCTCTACTGTAAACTTTTGCTCTACAGCAGCGATAAAATCTTCCTTAGATAAACCATTTAAGTCCTTCGCCAAACGGTTATAATCCATAATAAACAACTGATTGGACGGGAATAAGGTGGTAAGGAAATAATCACTACCCTCTGTTTTCTTGTCGCCCAATGCTTTACGAACTTTTGCTGCAGAAGCCGCTCTATGATGACCATCCGCAATATAAGTGCAAGGAACAACCGTATCAAACAGGTTAGTAATACTTGCAATAGTCTTGTCATCATTCACTAACCAAATCGTATTTTGTATACCATCGTCTGCTAAGAAATCATATACCGGCGTTTTGGTTGTTTTCCATTTGTCTATCAGTGCATCTATCTCCGCTACATTCTTATAGGCCAAGAAAACATTCCCTGTTTGTGCGCCAGAAGTCTTGATGTGGTTAATCCTGTCCAACTCTTTCTCCGGACGGGTAAACTCGTGCTTCTTAATGATGTCATTTTCATAATCATCCACACTACTCACACACACCAAACCCGTCTGGCTACGACCATTCATTATTAACTGATAGATATAATAGCAAGGCTTCTCTTCTCTGAACAAAATTTTGTTTCTGATAAACGTAGATAGGTTATCCTTTGCCTTTTCGTACACTTCTGCGCTATGGATGTCTACTGTTTCAGGCAGACTCACTTCACTTTTGGTGATATGCAAAAACGAATTGGGATTACCCTGTACTTCTACACGGGCTTCGGCACTGTTTAGTACATCGTAAGGCCTGCTAGCCACTTGTTTTGCTATCTGTACCTGCGGACGTAATGCTTTGAACGGTTTAATATTGCTCATTAGTTTGTATTAAGTTGTAAGTAATAAGTTATAGGTTGTAGGTAATAAGCAATTAGTCGTAAGTAAGAAAATTAATACCTCTTCATACCTATAACTTATTACTTACAACCTATTACTTGCTTTCTGCGAAGTGTTTCATCAAATCTGTAAATGCAACCACACTTTCTAGTGGCAAAGCATTGTACATACTCACCCTTATTCCCCCAACGGTGCGGTATCCTTTAACGCCTACTATTCCTTCTTGTTTGCAAAGGTCTAAAAAAGGTGCTTCTAGGCTACTGTCGTTTAAAAAGAACACTGCATTCATGCGGCTTCTATCTTCAACGGCTACTTTGCAGTTAAATTGAGGAAGCGCATCAATGGTATTATAGAGCAAACTACTCTTCTCCATGCTGCTTCGTTCCATTTCTGCCAATCCACCGCTTGCTTTTATCCAACGAAGCGTCAATAAGGCAACATATACTGCAAAAACGGGTGGTGTATTCATCAAAGAACCTGCTTCTATGTGTTTTTGATAATCCATGATGGCAGGAATAGGTCTTTTAATCTTACCTAGAATCTCTTTCTTCACTACCACCACATTTACGCCGGCTGCACCCATATTCTTTTGTGCCCCAGCATAAATTAGTGCGTATTTACTGAAATCTAACTGACGACTGAATATATCGCTACTCATATCGGCAATCAAGGGTACAGAAACATCCGGTGCCGCAAAGTATTGCGTACCTTCTACGGTATTGTTGGAGGTAATATGGAGGTATTTGGCATCTGCCGGAACAGAAAATCCTTTGTTGATGTACGTATATCCTTTGTCTTTAGAAGAAGCCACCACAATAGCCTTCCCGAACAGCGAAGCTTCTTTAATAGCCTTGCTTCCCCATACACCATCGTCGCAATAAGCAGCCGTTTCACCCGAATCTAGCAAGTTCATCGGTATTTGCATGAACTGAGTGGTAGCGCCGCCGTGCAAAAACAGTACATCGTAGCTGTCATCTAGCTGCATCAGTTCTTTTACCAATGCTTTTGCCTCTTCCATCACGTCTATAAAGAAAGAAGTGCGGTGACCAATTTCCAAAATAGATAGTCCCGTATTGTTAAATTCAACAATCGCCTCTGCTGCCTGCTGCATCACGCTTTTTGGCAGTATAGAAGGCCCTGAATTAAAATTATGTTTCTTCATTTGAGTACTTTCGGGGCGCAAGGTAAATAAATTGAAGGGAATGAATGGTTAGTAATTAATAATAAACTATGGCAACACAGAAAATGTTAGATTTTTCATTTCTTCCATTCTGTTACCTCGAAAGATTTAATTATAGAATCTTTTGTAAGTCGAAATTTTAAGTCTTTCAGGTAATCGGGGTCAATCATATCATAATGTTCTTCAATTTCATAAGTCAATGTAGCAGTATTACTGTCTATAAAATCGGGTTCTCCCAAAAGATTTCTAAGTTCTGAAGTCTTTAACCCTACCAACTTATAATTTGTGACTAAATCGTGCAACATTATTTTTCTATCTTCAGGGGGAAATCCGGGTTCGGCTTGCACCCACCCTGCTTTATTGAATTTTATGTTGCATGAGGAAAATAATAGGCTTGGTAGCAAAAAAGCAACTATTAAAAAAGTGATTTTTCCAGTTCTATTCTTTTGTTTGTCCATTTTTCCATTGCTTCTTGTAATGAGATGGTAGGTTTGTTCTCTGCTTCTTCAATCCAGGCTTTAAATTCATCAATTGTTAGTTCTTTTCTACTTGATTTATTGGTAGCTTTCTCTTTTACCTCTTCCCAAGCATAAGACTTTCCTTCACCCCTAAGATATTTTGCCCTTTCTGCTAATATTAATTCTTTTCTTAAATCTTTTGTTTCCATTGTATTACAAATCTAATAAAAATGAACAGCTAAAGTACCGTTAGGTACGAAATATTGGTAGCAATCAAGCCAATGAATGGTCAAAAGTGCCGTAGGTACGACATCCTTTTTAAGTTTATTAAATGAATAAATCACCTTCGTCTTTTATTAATCAATATGTCGTCCCCAAAGGGACTTTAGTATCGCTTATTATTGAATTTTCTACCAATATTTCGTACCTAACGGTACTTATTTTCCCCTATCCTCCATAAACAAAGCTTTCCATAATCTTCATCGATTCTATTGCGTCTTGTGCCGGGCAAGGATTATCCGCTTTACCCAAAAAGTATTGCACCACTTGCTCAATCATGGGCTGTTGTACAAATTTTGGATGCTGGTAAGTTAGTATTTGCTCCTTTCCATCCTTATATACAGTGGCTTCATGGCCATATAGGTGAAAGGAGATTCTGCCTTTGGCGCCTTCTATCTCAAATAAATCATTCTGCAAACCTTCTGCCACCGAAAAGCACCAGATACCATTAAAAAACACGTTATTCTCCAGCAACATCACCCCTGTTACAATGTCTTCTGCGGCATATTCGCATGCTTGGTTGCGCGCAAAACCATAATACTGCTGGGGCTTACCAAAAAAGTGATACACTAAGTCTAGTTGATGTGGTGCAAGGTCATAAAACAGTCCCCCACCTGCCAATGAAGGGTCTACGCGCCAATAAGTTTCTGAATTAGCTATCAAAGTAGGTTTGATAGGTTGCAGAATGGTCAATCGAACATATCTCACAGCCCCAATCACTCCCTCTTCCAGCATTTTTTTGACGCCTAAGTACATAGGAAGTTGCCTTCTGTAATGCGCTACCACTAGTTTCACTCCTTTTGTTGCTGCCGCAGCAGCCATCCGTTCGCAAGCCGCCAAAGTAGTGCTCATCGGCTTCTCCACATATACATTTTTACCAGCAGCAATTGCCTGTAGTGCATATTCCTCGTGGTATTTGGGTGGTGTAGCAATGTAGATGGCATTGATGTCGGGATTAGCAATCAAATCGTCGGCATTATCGTACCAACAAGGCACGTTATGACGCTCGGAAAAGTCTTTTGCCTTAGCACTATTCCTTCGCATTACGCCAATCAGTTTGCTATTTGAGACATTGCCAAATGCAGGCCCACTCTTTGTTTCATTTACATCGCCACAACCGATGATTCCCCAGCTTATTGTCATTGTATTTGTTTGATCGTATCTGTTCTAATTTTTCATATTACTTATCAAATCATTCCTCTTCTATACTCTTTCTTATCCGTTCCATACCCCTAAAAACACTGCTTAATTTACCCAAATTCAATCCAAAAGTGATGCAAAAGAGTCTTAAAGTGACACGATTCAGTCCAAAAAAGTGAGATTTTAATCCAAAAAAGTGACAATTCAATCCAAAAAAGTGACAATTCAATCCAAAAGTGACACGTTTTATCGATGAAACGTGTCACTTTTGGACTCTTTTGGCTAAAAAGTGGACTCTTTTACCTCAAAAACGGGTGCTTTTCTGGCACTTTTTGATTTAAATTACTCAGAAAGTGACGCTTATCTGCTCAATCCATCAACTTATACTTTCAAGCTTGCAATCAAATTGATAGTTAGCGCAATCACAAACGTATTCAGGCTGAAAGAAAGTAAACTATGCAATAAAGTAATACGCCTGAAGCGTCTACTTCTTGTTTCTACATCCGAAACCTGAAACGTCATCCCTATCACAAAGGAATAATAGGCAAAATCTAGGTAATCGGGGCAATCTTCTTCTGGAAAATGAAGTCCTCCCTCTATTTTACTAGGGTCTTTGCTATCTTTTGAATAATAAATACGGGCATAATGGAAGGTAAAATTGGTATGAACCATCACCCACGAAAGCATCATGCCAATTATGGCAACAGGCAGATAAATTTCCTTGGGGGCACCCGCCGTATCGCCCGAAACCATCAACATCAATACCGTTATCATACTCGCAAAGGTGGCACCAAGCACAATCACATAAAAGTAAAGCAGGCTACCATCTTCTTCTTCAGCAATAAGTCGGATTTGCTGTGGCGATCGGGTAAAAACCACTATCCAGCTAGTCACCAGCATCGAAAATGCAAACACATCCCACGCTACCATCAAGTGTAATAACCTGTTTAGATGCGTATCTTTCACAAAATAATATGCAATTCCTGCCAATACAAAACTGAGGAGCAACTTTTGAAACGGATGTGTACGTAACAGAATATTATTGAAATTGAAAGGGGCGGAATCGTGTATCATGAAGTAAAAATATGGATTGATTTGCAAAGCTAGGAGTTCTATCTAACTATGTCTCTATGTGTTGAAGTTTTATATTACCACATAGAGACATAGAAGTTTAGAACACATAAAAGTTAGAGATTTTCTATAGAGGATATTTATCAAAATCACTAGGCTAAAAACGCTATATCTTCTGCAGTAAGTTTTATTTCGACTGCTTTACAATTTTCTTCAAAATGGTTTAAAGAACTTGTACCTGGAATAGGCAATATCCAAGGGGAACGATGCAGCAACCATGCAAGATTTATCTGTGCCTCGGTTGCATGGTACTTATGGGCGATTGTTGCGATGCGATTATCCTTTTTACCCAACGAATTAAGTAACGAAAAGAAAGGTATCAATGGTATCTCCTGTTGTTCACACAAACTCAGCACCTCTTCTCCTCCCGGATTTACACCATAAGGCGTTTTGAGAGTGGTGCGTTGTCCGTGTCCAAACATATTCTCTACTGTGGCTATCTC
>CAISCV010000057.1 GCA_903883945.1 uncultured Chitinophagaceae bacterium
AGTATATTGAGAAGTTGCTATTGACTTGAGTATTTCAACGGCGGCTTTTTGATAGGCAATACCTTTCTTTCCAGAGAATTTACATAAATCAAACAGGGCAGATGCCACTATTGCCGCAGCAGAAACATCTCTTGGAATTTCCTTGTATGATGATGAATCATATTTGAATTGAGGTGTATAGCCGGGTTGATTTACATTAAAGTCCCAATAAGGAATCTTATCCTTTGGTAGTCTTGCATTATTCAAGAAGAAATCAGCTAAATGTTGTGCTGTCTCCAAGAAACGTTTGTCTCCTGTTTCCCGATATACCATTGTAAAACCATAAATACTCCATGCCTGACCTCTTGCCCAAGTAGAGTTATTGGCATAGCCCTGAAAAGTTTCACGTTGCAATGGTTTCCCCGTAATTGAATCATAATTTACTACATGATAGGTACTAAAATTAGGACGAATATGGTTTTTCATGGTTGTTAAGGCATGTGTGATGGCAAAATGTTTGAAAGAAGTATCTCCTGTCACCTTTGAGGCAAAGAATAATAACTCCAGATTCATCATATTATCAATGATAACCGGATAATGCCATTCAGTCTTTCCATCCCAAGATGTTTTTTCATCCCAACTCTTGATACATCCAACAGTAGGATTAAAACGGGTACATAAGGATTTGGCCCCTTGTATCAAAACATCCTTATACTTTTCGTTGTGAGTAAGTCTATAGCCATTACCAAAACTACAATACAACATAAATCCTACATCGTGATGACCATTAAAATATTGTAATGGTTCGAGGGCTTCGGTAAATTTGACAGCACCTTCTTTTATGGATTCATCCTTTGTTCCTTCGTAAGTGTACCATAAATTTCCTGCAAAAAAGCCACTTGTCCAATCATAAATATTAGGACAAAAAGCTAATGTTCCCTCCACCCTTGTAGTACGTGGAGGCGTTGAAGGATTTTTTGCAACCAATAACATATTCTTGCAATGCTGTTGTGCATTGAGAAAAGCATTGTCAATCATCTGTCCTTTTGCCATTGGGCAGTTTATTAAGATGAACACTATTATAAATAAAGGAATTGTAGCAGATTTGACAATACGCACAACTTCCCTAAAGCTAAAAACTTTCTGGGTACTATCAATCTTTGATACCCTTAAACAATTAATATTCTCCATTTTACAATTTACTTATAATCATACAAACCAAAAAACAATAACCTACTCTCCTCATTTTCCATTTTCCACTTTCCATTTTCCATTTTCAATTCTCAATTCTCCATTTTTAATTAAACTTAAAACCAAGGACGCCGCCCGCTAAACACTCAAACGCAGGCAGCATCCTATTTGGCCTCTCTCTAACGTAATTATTGAAAACGGATATTGAAAACGGAAGTCCCATTTTCAATTTTTAATTCTCCATTTTCAATTGTTAATTATCAATTAACCGTTATAGTCAAAGTCTTAACTGTTTCACTACCACTATAAGCATTTACATTTTTAGCATTGAAAGTCACGGTATAGATACCTGGTTTTGTAAACAGGTATGAATAGACAGTCAATGGATTATCTGTAAGCGTCTTGATAGGCTGTCCAGAAT
The DNA here is from genome assembly GCA_903883945.1 of uncultured Chitinophagaceae bacterium. Lineage (GTDB taxonomy): Bacteria > Bacteroidota > Bacteroidia > Chitinophagales > Chitinophagaceae > Parasediminibacterium. The sequence goes on from CAISCV010000057.1 coordinate 1,592, forward strand.
CAGGGTTTACCCCACTCAAGTTCACCGGCTGAGATATTACAAACTGCTGATTGAATTTTATAGTTGAATCTCCGCCCGCTATTTTTAAATACGAATTGTTAATGATCCAATAGGCAGGACCACCCGAGACATTTACATTCATCCAAGTAGAATTACTAGAGATATCCAATAAGTTGGTACTCGAACCGTCAGGAAGAGAATCTTGCAATAAAAAATTAGTAATTGTCCAATTTCGCTGATGATGATGACCATCTGAAGTATCAGAAAATTTGAAAGCCAAATAAGTGGTGGTATCCTGATTGACGAAACTAGAAAGGTCAATATTGCCCGATGGAATGGGGTTTTTTTGACCCGTAGAAAGGGTTGGGGTAATGTCAGTCCAATTGGCATTTAATACAGAGGCGGAATCATAGCTACCATTAAAATCGCCTGACAATAAAAGACGCAGTGATTGGGTAGACGTATCTCTTGAATATTGTTCAAGACTCAAGAACCTGAGAATTGGTATGCCTCCAATTGCAGAAGTCCTTTTCCTATTTTGATATTGATGTCCATTTTCCCCAGAATAAAAAACAATATAATCAGGGTTGCCACTAAATACAAACCTGACTTCAGCACCCGTTCCTGTATCAATGCCATGATAACTAATATGATAAATATTTGAATCAGAAGTGACATTGAAATTAACAGTATCTACATTCTTTTTGGTACAAGAACCTACTGTCATCATCAACATTAATATTATTATTCCATTTCTCATTTTCATTATTAATATATTTTCTATTTTTTTTATCAATTCCTTTACATCTCCATTATTCTAAATTTTTCTAACCCACCACACTCATAACTAACCACTAACCACTAACAACTAATAGCTACCATCCCGGATTCTGCTGTCCATTCATAGCTGGGTTCAGTGCCATTTCATATCTAGGGATAGGAAATAACTGGTGTTTTGGCTGAACATTACTTGATGCATTTGCCGCATACAGAAAGCCTGATGGTGCAGAAGAGAGAATCTGATACGCTACTACTTGCATTGTCGGTAAAAATGTTCCCCATCTAATCAAATCATTTCTTCTCAATCCTTCAAAACAAAGTTCAAGCAGCCGCTCATTATACACCGCCTGCTGAAAGTCAGTATATCCAAGACCGGCAGACAAATCAGTTGCTTTATTTATAAGATCAACCCGAAATCCATAAGCACGTCTTCTCACCTGATTAATAGCATCATAAGCCTCAGGAGTCGGTCCTTGATTAACTTCATTAATAGCCTCGGCCTTCATCAATAACACATCTGCATATCTTAACAATGGGAAATTGATGGCGGTAAAATTTTTGCTTTTGGGTGCTGCCACCTCATAAGAACGTCTCCACTTCCCACAATTCCTATTATAGACATCGTAAATCGGCCATGCAGCCGTTGTAGTACTGTCTATTAATCCTGTCACTTTATTTTTGTAAGTTTTGTAGGAGAAGGGTGCAATATTCCAATCACGACGTTTATCGGGTGATACCAACTTATTACTCCCTGAATAGGCATTGAAAAGAGTGGCAGTAGTATTTAAAAACCCATAAGAATACCCAATTGAATTATCATCACATGCAATGCCATTGGCACTACCCACCCAGCCATAAGCCTGTGTATTGGTACCGATTCCATTGCCTGTAAATTCAACCTCCCACATACTCTCCTTAATATCATAAATATTTTGGCAATGATTGATGAATATTTGGCTATAGCTTGGATTCAAGGAGTGAATACCCGAATTGACTACCTTGTTTGACCAATTTAATGACTGCGAATAAAAATAGGCACTACTATCTGTAAACGGATAGCCTGCCCTAAAAAGGCAAACCCTTGCCAAGATTCCCTCAACAACAGTCTTGGATACCCTTCCTGAATATCCCCATTGAGTGATAGTTTTAACCAAACTATCTGCGAGGGTCATATCATTGATAATTTGTGTGTAAACTGCCCGAGATTTTGTCTTTGGAAAATAGATACTATCAGGCGAAGTGGTGGCATGAAGTGGCATTGGTACATCGCCCCAATTGGAAACCAATAGAAAATAATAATAAGCTCGGAGAAATAAGGCTTCCCCTTGTACCACACTCCTTGATGCTGAATCCATCAATGGCTTGTTAATATTATCCAATAACAGATTTGCACGGTTGATTCCCGTATATAAATCAGACCATAAGCCACCAATCATGCCATCTGCAGGAGTATAGTTGTACAACACAGGACCTGTTAATGTAGTGGAACCACTTCGGGTATAAAAGGACTCATCGGTACTTGAGTTGAGAAAAGCCCAAAGATTCTCCCCGTACAGATTTCCAGAACCCAATAGTTCATAGACCCCTGTAAGGGCACTATTCATTTGATCGGCAGTTTGAAAATAATTGTTTACGGGAATGAAAGAAGTCGGTTGTGTATCCAAATATTTGCTACATGATGTAATGGTCATGACTGTCAACAACAGCACAGAAATACCAGCCATTCTTATCACCATTCTATTTTCTATTTTTAATTTATAATTAATCATATCCTCTATTCGATTTTTTTATTTATAACTTAAAACTCATAACTCATAACACATCACTCATAACACATCACTCATAACTTATAACACATATCTCACAAAAACGCTGTTTTAAAACGTAAGATTTGCCCCCACTATCAAGGTTCTTGCCCTTGGATAAGGAGAATTATCTGAACCTGGTGTAAGTGCACCTGGATAAACCGAAACTTCAGGGTCATATCCTGAATACCTTGTCCAAGTAATTAGATTCTGTCCTGAGGCATAAATCCTGAATGTTCTTATGCCCATCCTTTTCAACTTGACAGGCAAAAAGTTATAGCCAATTGAAACAGTCTTCAATCTGATATAAGAACCATCTTCGATAATCCTCGAAGAATAGAACCCAAAAGGCCCACCACCCCCGGCACGATAGATATTTGTGTTTTGGTTGGTAGGAGACCATCTGTTTATGTAACTGGCAAACTGATTTAAATTTCGCGTAACATTCTGGTTGCCATCATATGCTACCCTATTCAGGTTAGCAATATCATTGCCATAAGACCATTGAAAAAAGATGCTGAGATCGAAGTTCTTATATTTCAGATTATTGGTAATCCCCCCAACATGTTTGGGATAGGGATGACCAATGACCGTGATATCATTACTAGTTAAAGCCCCATCACCATCGATATCCCTGTATTTAATATCACCTGGCTGAATGGTTCGACTTGGAATGCCAGGAACCGTGCTTTTTAAGACATATTTTTTACCAATCTGATTAAAATCATTGTATTGATAAACACCATCCCAAACGTAGCCAATAAATTGGGCAATTGGCTGACCAACCCTTGCTATATACAATGGATTTGAGCCTGAGTTAACAAAAGATGTCAAAGAATTTTGATTATCAGCCAAAGCCATTACCTTACTCCTGTTGAAAGATATATTGAAGGAGGTTGACCACAAAAAAGATTTTGTCTGAAAATTGATGGTATTGAAACTGAACTCAAACCCATCGTTCTGAACAGCGCCAATATTCTTATAATCAGTAGCATAACCAGAAGAGGGTCTCAGCTTCGCATTTAACAATAAGTTGGTCGTATTTTTTTTATAATAATCCATTGTAATGTCTATCCGATTCTCAAATAAGGAAACGTCTAAGCCAATATCAGCCTGTGTGGTGGTCTCCCACTTCAAGTTCGCATTACCAAGATTAGTGGGTACTGCACCATCACTAATACCATTATTGAAGGCGTAATAGGCACTGATAGGCTCGCTCATCGAATTTGAATAGACAAAATCCCCAACCCTGTTATTACCTGTAACCCCAAAACTCGTTCTCAACTTCGCATCTGATAACCAATGTAATTGTTTGGCAAATTGCTCGTTACCAAACCTCCATGCAAATGCACCTGAAGGGAAATATCCCCACCTATTTTTAGGTGTAAACTTGGAGGATCCATCTGCCCTGAAAGAAGCGGTAAACAGATATTTTGAATCCAATGAATAATTAGCCCTTGAGAGAAAAGAAAGTAAGGTCCAATTTTGGGGTGGTGTTGAACTAATGGAATAGGGAGTACCCGTGCTGAGACTTCCTAAACCTAAAGACTGTGATGACAAAGGGATTTGTCGGGCAGAAAAACCGTAGTTATCAGTAATATCTCCTTGTTCGGTACAACCACCCACTAAATTCAACGTGCTTCTGTCATTCAATTTTTTATTAAAGGTGAGTGTATTCTCATTTACCCATGTATTGTGTTCATCATAAGTGATAGAACCGTTTACTCCATTCGTACCAGTCGAACTTCCAGAACGGGTATTGGAATTATTGAACACATCTGTTCGTAGTACACTTCTTGAGAAACCCAATGTTGCCCTTAATCTAAGTCCAGGGGCAATTATATAATCAGCATAAGAATTGACAGTCAAGGCATTCGTTGTATTCACCTTTACTTGATTCTTAACTGTGATGATTGGGTTAGTAATATAATTGGTGGTAGGATCAACCGTAGGATCATTTAATTGATTAATCAAGTCAGTTGTTGAGTCTCCTGTTACGGGACGATATCCCCAAACACTACCCATCAACGCTGGAACAGAATTACTGTTATCAGTGGGTGGTACACCATCCTGGACCAAATTACTATAATTGATATTGCCCCCCACCTTTAGTTTGTCATTGATTGTCTGATCCAATACAAACCTTCCTTGGTTACGCTTATAATCGGAGTTCCAAATAATACCATTTTGATTGAATGAAGAGGCAGAGATTGAATATTTTGTGTTTTCGGTACCGCCTGTAATTGCCAAATGTGCATTTGACTGACTGCCAACCCTAAACATCATGTCCTGCCAATTGATGGCAGCAACGTTTTTGTATGAATCAACAGTCTTTCCATTTTTCAAGTAGATTGACTTGGCATTGTTAGAATCCAAATCCCACTGATACTTTACAAAATCATAAGCCCCCATCAAAGGTATTTCCTTTAAATTTTTTTGATTGCCATAATAGGTTTCAAATGCAATGACCGGAGTGCCTATCTTGCCTTTTTTGGTCGTGATGATAATGACTCCATTTGCACCTCTAGAACCATAGATGGCAGTGGCAGAAGCATCCTTTAATACTTCCATACTCTCAATCTCGGAGGGGTCAATGACATTGTTATTGGGATTCTCAACCGGAAATCCATCAATGACATATAATGGCGAGTTATCTTGTGTAATTGAATTATTACCCCTAATGACAATATTTACTGCCGCACCAGGTTGACCATCTGCCGAGGAAACCTGTACACCTGCCACCCTTCCGGCCAATGCCTCATCAAAAGAACGAACAGGGGCTTTCTGCAAATCAGACATTTCTACCTTAGCAACTGAACCAGTAAGGTCTTTCTTTTTAACAGTGCCATACCCAATAACAACAATTTCATTTAGATTACTAGCAATTTCAACCATCGAAATATTTAAGGTAGCTGATGAAGTAGCCCTTGTTTCTTTTGAAGCAAATCCAACATGTGAAAAGGATAAAATAACATTTTCTTCATTTACTTTAACTTTAAAGAGTCCATCCTTATCACTCACCACAGAAATATTCCTATTTTTTACTTTTACGGTAACCCCTTCGATAGGCTTACCCGTACTATCTTTTACAATTCCGTTGATAAGACTATTTTGTGAAAAAACGAAAAGTGGGAAAAAGAAAATAATAACGGTTGTTGAAAACCTAGTTAGACGATAAGAAGGGAGTATTGAATGCAGCATATGTAGCAATTCTTAAGTTATGTAATTTAAAGTATAAACCCTGTACCAAGAAGTGTAATGAATTTTATTAAACTCAAAAAAACTATCAATAGGACTAGCTGTAAAAGCCTTTGCAAAAGTGAATAGGTTTTAACAAAGTAATAGGGGACATTTCAGCTTATTATAGTAGAAATTCTTACAATTTTTGTAATTGAAAGCTGAGAAACCATTTGAGATAAAATTCTTTCTAAAAAAGAAGGAGTTGCTATCATGCATTATGTAATCACTTAACACAATCCATTTTAGAGATAGTACAACCTTAATAATAATTACTAACGTAAACTTTTCGAATAAAATCATTTTGCAATTCCATTTCGCTGGTCCAAAAGGTTGACCGTTTTATATGGTAGGTTTATTTTCCCCTAACGATATTCCTATTATTAGGGTTTACAAAATGTATATTTGATACAGGCATATATTTGCAAGTACTTGCTTTGAATAATGAATATAAAAAGACTACTTTTTCCCTTTTTTACCCTTTTGACAGTTAACACAATTGCTGGACAACCTTTAAAATTTGAACATCTGGGTATCGAAGATGGGTTATCTCAAAATTCTGTCACTTCTATAGGGCAGGATAGTATAGGGTTTATGTGGTTTGGAACAAGCTTCGGGTTGAATAGGTACGATTCTCATGGCTTCAAGTACTACAAAAGCAATCCTCACGATGATAAAAGCCTATCCTATGACTACATAACTTGTATTTTAGCAGATTCAAAAAACGACCTTTGGATTGGAACTAAAGATGGATTAAACAGGTATCTGGCATTGCAGGATTGTTTTGAACGCATCAAAGCAAACAAAACACATAAGGAATCAATCAGTAATAACTTCATCAATTGTATCTATGAAGATAAAAAAGGGAATATATGGGTTGGGACTGGGAATGGATTGAACTTACTAACCAATAGAAAAAACAAAACCTTCAAAACATTCAATACAATTAATACAAACGGTGGGCTAAAAAATAATTCTGTTAATAGTATCCTTGAAGATTTTGAAGGTAACATTTGGGTGGGTACAGACGGTGGATTAACAAAAATATCTATTGTTGGGGATAGGTACACCTACTTTACATTGCAACATAATTCCTCCAACCCCAAAAGTTTGTGTGGCAATAAAATCCACTGCCTAACCGAAGACAATAGCGGAAACTTGTGGATTGGCACTCTTGAAAACGGGGTTGATAAATATAATCCAAAAACTAAAACATTCATTAATTATAACAGTAACAACCAAGGCAACAGGATATTAAATAATAACGTAAGAACTTTTTTAATTGATAACCAAAACAATCTTTGGATAGGAACACTTAGCGGTGTAAGCATTTTAAATCCTTCTAACAACAAAATTACAAACTACCAAAATGACCCTGATAACAATAAAAGTCTTAGCAAAAATTCAGTTTATGCTTTATTCAAAGACAGGACAAATGATATATATGTAGGCGTTTTTTATGGTGGAGTCAATTATACAAGTTACAACAACCCAACGTTTAAGGTATATAAAAAAAGCACACATTTTTCTAGCCTAAGCTATAATGTAGTTAGTTGTTTTTTAGAGGGTCATAATTATTTATGGGTAGGGACTGAAGGGGGTGGTGCAAATCTTTTTGATAGACAGACGAAAACTTTTAAATATTTTTCACACAACAGTTCTAATGCTAAAAGTATAGGTTCCAACTTGGTTAAAATAATATATGGTGATTCGGAAGGGAATATTTGGTTTGGCACACATGGAGGGGGCTTGAGTTTATATAATAGAAAAAAAAACAACTTCACAAATTATTTAGATGACGATAGTTTGTTGCTTTCTATGGGCTTGGAAGTTCAAAGCATTGTAGAAGTTACAAGCAACTGTCTAATTATCGGCACAACTAATGGATTGAAGATTTATCAAAAAGAAGCAAAGCTCAACCATGAGATAGATTTAACTTTCGTAAAGGATTTTCTGCAATCGGTTGAAATCCATGCATTGATAAAAGATAAAGCGCAAAATGTTTGGGTTGGTGCCGACAATGGTCTTTACTTTAAACCAGCCAATCAAACTAAATTAATACCAATAAATCTGAAGGCAAATGAAGAAGCCAATATACGCGGGTTATGTATGGATAATACTGGCAAACTATGGATGGCTGCTTTTTTTTCGGGTCTAATTTGTTATGATATCCACAACGGCAATGTTACCCGTTATACTCAAAAAGATGGATTGCCCAGCAACGATGTAGTATCGGTATCTGTAGATGAAGACGGCAATGTATGGGCTGGGACTAACAATGGATTGTCAAAATTTATAAGTAAGGAAAAAAAAATTATAACATACAATAATGAAGATGGCTTGGCTGGTAATGAGTTTAATAGTAATGCATCTTTATTATCTACAAACGGTGAAATGTTTTTTGGTGGAGTAGATGGGTTCACCAGCTTCTTTCCAAAAGACATTCCTTCGAATTCAACAAAACCAAACATGATATTTACTGGAATGAGCATATTTAATGAACCTGTTGAAGTTGGAACACACAATAAAATACTTTCCTCAAACATTTGTTTTGCCCCCCAAATTACCCTTAGTTACAATCAAAGTTTATTTACAATTAATTTTGCTGCACTTAGCTATTACAGGTCAGAAAAAAACAAATATGCTTACAAAATAAACGATAATCCTTGGAATCAGACTAATATTCCTTCTGCGACATTTACTGATCTTCCCCCAGGAAAATATACGCTTTGGGCAAAGGGTTCTAATGGAGACCAGCTTTGGAGTACTCCTATTTCTATAACTTTCAGAATCTTACCCCCATGGTGGAAATCTTGGTGGGCATACAGTTTCTACTTTATACTTTTTGCATCCATCGCCTTTCTTTTTGTCCGTTTTTTATACCTACGTATTCTACTGAAAAAAGAAAGTGTCTTGACTAATTTGAAACTCAACTTTTTTACAAACATTTCTCACGAGATTCATACTTATTTAGCATTGATAATTGGCCCAGTAGAAAAACTTTTATCTACAAAAAAAGAAACTGATGCAGATGTATTGCCACTGAAAATGATTAAAAAAAATTCAACTGACCTACTACACCTTGTAAACGAACTTTTGGACTTTAGAAAAATTGAAACGGGCAATTTACCATTACAAGTTGCCGAATATGATTTAGTTCCTTTTGTTTTATCAATCTTTCAAACATTTAAAGAGATTTCTTCTTCAAAGAATATTGTTTCTGATTTAATACATACCTCAGATATTATAAATCTTTTTTTTGATAAAGAACAATTGAAAAAAGTAATATTCAATTTACTGTCGAATGCCTATAAATTCACACCAGAAGGTGGGTATGTAAGCGTAATTATCGATGATAAAAGTGAAAATTATGTATCTATTCAAGTCAGAGACAATGGAAAAGGAATATCACCAGAAAATATAGATAAACTATTTGACAACTTCTTTCAGGAAAATGATTTTGGCATTCAAAATACTGGATATGGTATAGGACTATCTCTTTCTAAAAGTATCGTTACACTTCACAGCGGTAAAATAGTTGTAAAAAATGACCAAACAGCTAAAGAATCCAAAACTATTTTTGAAGTAACAATGCTAAAGGGTAACAATCATTTTAAAAAAGAGCAGTTAATTGTTACTGGAACAGTAATATCGGATGAAAACATTTCACACCAAATGTCAAACCCTTTGGTAAAGGGATTATCTAGTGCAACCGCTTATAGTAAACAATATTCGATATTAATTATCGATGATAATTCTGAAATAAGGAAATTTATTGCTGATTCTTTCGTAAGATCATACCTAATATTAGAAGCAGAAAACGGGTTGAAGGGTTTTGAAATTGCAGTAGAACACATACCTAATATAATAATTAGTGATGTGATGATGCCTGTAATGGATGGGTTTACATTCTGCGAAAAAATTAAAACGGATGAACGAACCAATCACATCCCCGTCATTCTTCTTACAGCTAAGACAACATTAGAAAATCAGAAGAGCGGATACATTGCTGGAGCAGATGCTTATGTAAACAAACCTTTTAGTATCCAGCTATTGGAGCTACAAGTAAAAAATTTATTACGGTCTAGGGAGAGATTAAGGAAACAATTTAATCAACAAATGATGCATGATTCTATCGTAAACATCACAACGATAAATTCCTTTGAAAATTCTCAGCCAGAACACTTAAAAACAAATAAGCAAAGCCCGGAAAATGAATTCATCAATAAAGTAATTGCCATAATAGAAGAAAACATAGCAAACAAAAATCTTGATGTAGAAATGATATGTAAGAACCTACATTTTAGCCAAACTGTTTTATATAAAAAAGTGAAATCACTTACTGGATTGACAATACATGAAATTGTAAAAAATATTAGATTGAAAAAAGCAGCAGAATTGATGTCAACCAAACAATACACTGTTTACGAAATTGCTGATATGATTGGCTATAGTGATACAAAATATTTTAGTAGCGAGTTCAAAAAAAAATTCGGGGTCTCACCCAGAGATTATAAGCATTAAAAAAAGCGATTTAACGCGAGTTAAAATAAGAAAAGTTGTATTTTTTGTGTAATAAGCTATTTTATATTTTAAAAGTCATTAAAAATGATTATGAAGTTATTTAATCTATATATTAATTTTTTATGTGCGAGTTAGTTTAACAATATCGAATTATTTGTTTTTTGTTATACATTAATATGTTTACACTTAAAAAAAAGCGTTGTAAGCTGTTGATCTACAAATATTTTGCATTCTGTTTAGTGATATGGATTGTATTAGATTAATTTTAAATGATTTAAATATAGATAATAAAAACTATTATAATTATATAGTTGGAAAACAGTCAACTATGTTTTCGAAAATAAGATTGGTTAAAATCTCAGAAGATGCAAATTGATACCGAAGTGTTCTAATTCGTTACTAATATTTATTCTTTTAACAAATAGTATACTAAATAAAATTAGAAAACCAATTTTAAAATTATTTCAATATAATGTCCCTTATTTGTTTTTTTTTATATTTTAAATTAAATATTATATTGATAATCAATTATATATTTATATATAACCTACATTTATGAGATACAGGACACTTTAAATATGATCGAATGCGGCTACCCTATAAACAAGGTAGCCGTTTTTTTATCTGCTAACTCAGGTCTCCAACGAAATATAGCATAGGCTGCAAACCCAACATTTGATATATGGCAAAAAAGGATGTAATCTTATAAAGCATTTCAGTTACTTTTGCCGCCCGTAAGGTTAAATAACATAAGAAATAGTAAACAATGGGAGCTCAATTAAAGGAAGTAAGAAATAGAATTAAGAGTGTTCAGAGTACACAGCAAATTACCAAAGCGATGAAGATGGTGAGTGCAGCTAAACTTAGAAAGGCGCAGGATGCCATCATTCAGATGCGACCTTACTCACAAAAGTTGCAAGAAATGCTTAGCAATATTGTAAGTAATACTGATGGGAATGTAGAGATGAAGCTTGCACAAGAAAGGGAAGTAGAAAAGGTGTTGTTGATTGTGATTACTAGTGACAGGGGATTGTGTGGTGCGTATAATGCTAACATTGTAAAAATGGCTAAGGCAACAATTGAAGAAAAATATAGTAGCCAATTTGCAAAAGGGAATATTACAGTTTGGAATATAGGAAAGAAAGGTTGGGAGAGCTTAACTAAATCTGGCTTTAAAACAGATGCCACCTTCAAAGATATTTACTTGAAACTAAATTTCGAGAATGTACAAGCAGCCGCAATAGCAGCCATGAAAGCATTTGAAAACAAAGAATTTGATGCGGTAGAATTAATATATAGTGAGTTTAAAAATGCTGCTACACAACAATTTAAAGCTGAACAGTTTTTGCCTATTCCTAAAGTAACAAACAAAGCAGGTGCAAAGAAGGCAGACTTTATTTTCGAGCCTGCACAAGATGTATTAGTTGCTGAGTTAATGCCTAAGATATTAAACACCCAATTATATAAAGCAGTGTTAGATGGTAATGCCAGCGAACATGGCGCTAGGATGACAGCAATGGATAAGGCTAGTGAGAATGCAAACGAATTGTTAAAGAGCCTGAAACTAAGCTATAACAGAGCAAGACAAGCAGCTATCACTACTGAGCTTACTGAAATTGTAAGTGGTGCAGCTGCCTTGGAAGGATAAATCCACAGCCCATAAGTGGGTGAATAGGAACAAAATAACCCTCTAGGGGACAGGGGCATGGAATTAAGCGAAATAATACCACATATTGAAGTACTCATTTTTGCAAGCGACAAGCCATTGACGGCATTGGAGATTGTAGAACTGATAAACAATGCCTTTGGTTTTATGGAGCAAAGGGTTTCTGTAGAGCAAGTAGAAACATGTATAACAGGCATTAAAGAGAAATACAATTCGGAGTTTTATCCCTTCGAAGTAAAAGAAAGTGGTGGGGGATTGCAGTTTTTGACAAAGCCCAACTACTACAAAACTGTTGCACAACTGAATGGCGATAAATTCCTTAAACGCCTTTCTAATGCAGCATTGGAAACCCTTGCCATTATAGCATACAAACAACCCATCACAAAGGGAGAAATAGAAAGTATCCGTGGGGTAAACAGCGACTATAGTGTTCAGAAATTATTAGAAAAGGAACTGATACTTATTTCTGGGCGGAATGAGAAACTACCCGGTCACCCGCTTTTATATACCACGTCCAAGAACTTTATGGATTACTTTGGTATTAACTCTGCCGATGATCTACCCAAAATAAGAGAAGTATTGGCAGAACAATTTACGCAAGGAACTATCGTAATGCCCGAAGACTTTGCCTCTGCTGCTCAACCAATCAATGAAGATGAACAACCCTCTAACATTGTGGTAAATAAGGACGGCGCATTAGATACATCAGAGGAATAATAGCCGGTTACCTTTAATAGTTCCAACAATTCAAACATACATTTCCCTACAATTATTAATAAAAGAATGACGTTAACTAATCAACAGCTTACATCTATTGCGCAAGAGTTTGGTACGCCCGTATATGTTTATCATGCAGATACCATTACACAACAATACAACAATTTAACAACTGCCTTTTCTGGGCAAGATGTAAAAATATTTTATGCTTGTAAGGCTTTGACCAACATCAACATTCTAAAACACTTTTTGAAGTTAGGGTCTAATGTAGATTGTAGCTCTATCAACGAAGTAAAACTGGCATTGCATGCTGGTTTCCCTCCTGCAAGGGTATTGTATACCAGTAATGGTATAGGCTTTGAAGAAATTGAAGAAGCCCAAAGCTTAGGGGTACACATCAATATAGATAGTCTTTCTAACCTTAAAAAGTTTGGCGATAAGTTTGGTCATAGCTATCCTGTTGGGGTGCGTTTACGTCCAAACATTATGGCAGGTGGCAACCTGAAGATTTCTACTGGTCACGATAAAAGTAAGTTTGGTATTCCCATCGATCAGATAGAAGAATTGCTGACTATTATTAAGGAAACTAACCTCTTTATTCAAGGGCTTCACATTCATACGGGTAGTGAAATAAAAGATGTAGACGTGTTTATTAAGGGGATAGAAGTATTGTTTGATATAATTCCCCTTTTCAAAGAACTAGCATTTATCGACTTAGGAGGTGGTTTTAAAGTTCCTTACAAAAAAGGGGATCACGAAACAGATATCACACTTTTAGCTAAAAAGGTAGGGGAGGCTTTTGCCAATCACCCCAACCCCAATGGAAAACACTTGCAAGTATGGTTCGAGCCTGGAAAATATCTGGTAAGTGGGGCAGGATATTTAGTTACGCAAGTAAATGTTTTGAAAGAAACCAATGCCATCCATTTTGTAAGCGTGAACAGTGGCTTCAACCATTTAATTCGTCCTATGTTTTATGATGCTTATCACAATATTACCAACATCAGTAATTGTGAAGGCGAAGAAAAACACTATGCAGTTGTGGGTAATATCTGCGAGACAGACACTTTTGCATGGGATAGAAAACTACCGGAAGTAAGAGAAGGAGACTTCCTTGTATTTGCAAATGCGGGCGCTTATGGGTTTGAAATGAGTAGTAATTTTAATAGTCGTTTCAAGCCTGCTGAAGTATTAGTTAAAGAAAATAGCTTCCATTTGATAAGAAGGCGTGATATTTTTGAAGATTTATTAAAGAATCAGATAGAAGTACTTTAGTTTAGCGGAATGATTGAGATACGCAACATACAAAAATCGTTTGATGGTCGGATAGTACTCGACGACATTTCCGCTGTCATGGAAACAGGCAAATGCAACCTGATTATTGGCGCAAGTGGCAGTGGCAAAACGGTTTTAACCAAATGTATGGTCGGCTTATTTCAGCCTGATAGTGGCGAAATTGCATTTGATGGAAAGGGTATTATTGAAATGACGGATGACGAACGCAAGTCGCTACGGAGACAAATTGGAATGCTCTTCCAAGGTTCTGCCCTGTTTGATAGTATGACGGTAGAACAGAATATTCTTTTTCCACTAGATATGTTCACCAAGCAAACCCAGTCAGAAAAGAAAAAGCGTGTAAATGAAGTGTTGGAGAAAGTGAACCTTGTGGGTTCCAACAAAAAGTCCCCTGCAGAACTGAGTGGAGGGATGAAGAAAAGGGTAGGTATCGCCCGAGCTATTGTTTTGAATCCTAAATACCTTTTTTGTGATGAACCCAACTCGGGTCTCGACCCACAAACCTCTTTGTTGATAGATAAACTAATTAAAGAAATCACTACCGAATACAACATCACCACTGTTGTAGTTACCCACGATATGAACAGCGTAATGGAAATTGGCGACAACATCATTTATGTTCACAAAGGAAAAAAGCAATGGGAAGGCAGTAACAAAGAAATTATTTATAGTGACAATGAGTTACTGAACAAGTTCATCTTCGCCTCCGACTTCTTACAAGATGCCAAGCAGATGCGCATGATTGAGGATGCAAAAGGCTAATAAATTATTACAGCAATATTTTAGAATAAGTTCTATTGTTAAACTATTTACTTGTTAGTATTTTAGAATGGGTACTTTATTTTTCGCCCTAAAGACATTAAGGCTAAAGGGGGGTATAAATGGATCAAAGAAAAATGATAATACTTAGTGGTTCTTTTTGTTTTTGAGCCTTTAATGCAATAAAATATATTCAGAAGGAAGACTTTAGCAGGCTATAATTTCCATACCATTACCGTTTATTTATAACCTATTTTATATACACGATGATTGTTGCCAAGATATCTATTACTCTTTAGAAGGTGGGGTTAACTAGATTGGAACATGTGCCTTAGTATGTTCGAACATCAGTTAAAGCATGTTGGAACATGTGCCTTAGTATGTTCGAACATCAGTTAAAGCATGTTGGAACATGTGCTTTGGTATGTTCGAACATCAGTTATAGCATGTTGGAACATGTGCTTTGGTATGTTCGAACATTAGTTGGAGCATGTTGGAACATGTGCTTTGGTATGTTCGAACATCAGTTATAGCATGTTGGAACATGTGCTTTGGTATGTTCGAACATTAGTTGGAGCATGTTGGAACATGTGCTTTGGTATGTTCGAACATTAGTTGGAGCATGTTGGAACATGTGCTTTGGTATGTTCGAACATCAGTTGGAGCATGTTGGAACATGTGCTTTGGTATGTTCGAACATCAGTTGGAGCATGTTGGAATAGTATAACAGGGGCTGAAAATAAGCTGTTTTAAGTGTACTAAAAAGCCCACTCCTTGTTGGGAGTGGGCTACCTATATTCATTTGACTATTTGCTATTTCATGTATACTGCAAAAGCACCCGCTTCGGTAGCACTTTTGTTGGTAACGATTACATTTACCCAGCCTATAGGAATTAGTCTTGCTGAACCCGGATAGATGGTTATTGTATCTATTACATTGCCATTTACTTTTAGTACTGTCAAAATTGTGGTGCCCGTGTTGGTTAAATATTTATCTGACTTTACCCCTCCAATAGTGGTTGTACCTGCAATTGAGATTGTATAATCTACTTCGCCACCGGCAGTTGTTTTACTATAAAAGTCATCCCTTATTATTTTTTCTGCTGCTGCGATAGCAGGGTTTGTTTTACCCAATAAACTAGCAGTATCCAATGCTTGCAACGCATAAACAAAACGATTGTTTCTAATAATTATTCCATGATTTTCTAGTTCTGCTGCAAGAGAGGCGTAATGTGCTTGTTGTGCATCGGTATCGGCTTGTTCCTGCGTCATTGCATCAAACAGTTCGATGGTGAGACCTGTGGGCAAAGATGCAGCAAATGCGCCCATGATGCCCGAACGAATGGCAGCTGTCTCTGCCTCTCTATTGGCTGCAACATGTAAAATACCTGTTGTTTGTGCTTTTGAGAGCGGAATAATGAGAGGGTCGATAATGAGATGTGCTGCTGCTACATTTGTATTGATGCTAGTGGCAATGGCAGGTGTAAGTTGATTGGTAACCTTGATGATAAAAGCCATAATAATTTATTTAAAGTGTAATAAAATAAAACTAGAAAGCGAAGGAGGAGATGCTTTGTTTTAAGTGAATGCCGTTGTAAGCATTTGTTAACTTTAAACTATATGACAGACCTAGATGGCAATAGCGAATCGTTTTTTGTTGTTCGCTATCCATGCAATGATAGACTAATGAAATGAAAGTGATACTATGATTCTAGTCATGTATTTTCTTGGGATGAAATAAATGGCCTATTTTTTTGGCTTAATGATGTTTCTCTGTATAAAATGGAACGCTCATACCAAAAGGTTTTATAGATAAAAGTATTTTTTACAGGTAATAAAGTTCTTATTCTAAACTGTAACTTCTATTGAAACATAAGGTAACCTTATAATATGAATATTGCTATTGTTTAAAAGAAATATTAAAAAAACGTTAAAAGTTAGTGTAAAATCATTATCATTGCACTTCAATTAGCAAAATATAATCTGATTACTACTTGTTTGTAGTAGCTTTTTTATTTTGGTTACTAATAAACAACTATTGTGATAATAAAGGGGGTCAAAATATTGCTAACTGCGGTATGCTCTTTGCCATTTATTTTAATGGCTCAGGACTTATCCAACTTATCGCAGCAGAAACCCTTCACAATTTCAGGTTCTTTAGGACTTAGGCTTACAGAATACCATAGCAACTTAGAAAACCCGTACTACCCAAGTTCCTCTTATATTTTAACTGGTGCGCCTGTATTGAGCATTTATGGTTATGCTATCCCACTTTCTTTTATGTATTCGAGTCAACAGGTTTCGGTATTGGGACAGCCTTTTAACCAATTTGGCATTAGCCCTACTTATCACCATACCACTTTCAATATTGGTTATCGAAATTATGCCTTCAGTAAGTATGCCTTGGCAGGCTATCAGTTGTTTGGTTTAGGGGCTGAATACGAAAAGGGGAATTGGAAGTTTGCCA
>CAISCV010000058.1 GCA_903883945.1 uncultured Chitinophagaceae bacterium
CGTCTTCTCTTTTGTATCTACCAATGTTAAAGTTAATAGTTTACCTGATTAAAATCATAAATTTTGTTATTGCTAGTCAATTACTTCGCTTCAATTAAAACATTAAACCTCCAACACCCAATGAAAAGATTAGCTACTACTCAAATAAATAAACACGGTATCATACGCTCACTCGTTTGTGATAAACCTTTACTTTGGGAAAGATTGCTACCAAAGGTTGGTAATAAACTTTTG
Source organism: uncultured Chitinophagaceae bacterium (assembly GCA_903883945.1). Lineage (GTDB taxonomy): Bacteria > Bacteroidota > Bacteroidia > Chitinophagales > Chitinophagaceae > Parasediminibacterium. Next base: position 235 of record CAISCV010000058.1, read on the forward strand.
GCATTCCAAGACCAAACTACAAACCATAAACTAAACGATGCCTTGCAGCAAGTACTCCTCACGGGTTTCCCCTTATCATTCTCCATCACAACCCAAAACAACCTACTCAATTGTACCTTTCTACGACATACGCTAGACACCATTTATATCTGCTGGGAAACTTTTGAAGCTATTGAATTGACAAATTCGGATAGTAGAAAAGAGGAGCGCCTAACTACATCTAAACCAAACGATTTAGGAGTCTGCCAAACCAATTCAACTGATGCAACCTTAAATTTAAAAAGATTTACAGACAACTTACCACTAGTAGTGTTCGAAATAAACCTTTTTCCTGATGGCAAATTCGAATTTGGTTTTATTAACAAAGAAATGGAAAGCTTTTTCCCGGGTTTTAACAAGGAAGCAGTAAATGCAGATAATAGCTTACTATTTGTACGTGTACACCCCGAAGACAAGCAAAAGTTAATGGATTCTATTAGGGATGTGTTCAAGTTTAGCATTTGGGATATCGAATATCGGGTGGTAGAAAAGGGAGAAATCAGGTGGGTAAAAGGGTACGGACGACCCGAAATAAGAATGGGATATATTACAGTGTGTAGTTATTTACAAGACATTACAAAATTGAAAAGGAATGAGGAAGCTTTGGATAGAGACCACAAATTGCTGAGAACTTTAATAGACAACTTGCCCGTTTCGATATTTGTAAAGGATATTAATGGGCGAAAAATTGTTGCCAACAAACTGGATGTAGACTATATGGGACTAAAGTATGAGCAGGAATCATTGGGCAAAACAGATAAGGACATCTTTGGAAACAAGAATGGAAATGGCGGCTATATACAGGATTTGAAAATTATACAAACAGGGATTGGTATTATTGATGAAGAAGGGCAATTGATTTATAAAAATGGAGATAAACGAGATATATTGGTATCTAAAGTGCCACTAAAAGATGAAAATGGAAATATTACAGGGCTAATTGGCATTTGCAAAGACACCACTAACTTAAAAAAATTGGAGGAGCGACTAGAGATAGTCGACTATTCTTTCCATAAAGCAAACGTTTCCATATTTATAACCAAAAAAGATGGTGATTTCTTCGATGTAAACGAGTTGGCTTGTACTTCTCTCGGCTATACTTGGAATGAAGTAATGGGGATGAAAATATTTGATATAAATCCATTCCTTCCAATTGAATTATGGAAATCACATTGGGAAGACATGAATGTTACAAGTGGGAGGGTAATTTTTTCTCAACACAAGAAAAAGGATGGAACCCTCATAGATGTTGAAATAAATCTGAAAATGGTTAAATATCAGGGGCAAATACTCCATTGCTCCTTTGTTACTGATATTACTGAAAGAAAAAAGTTAGAAGAAAAATTAATCATAGTCGATTATGCCTTCCGAAAATCGAGTACAGCCACTCATTTTATGTACAAAGATGGCAGTATATACGATTTTAATGATGCAGCTTGTAACCTCTTTGGCTATACCAGAGAAGAATACAAAAAAATAACCTTGTTTACTATTTCGACTAGGCATACCCAAGAAACATGGGAAAAGAGATGGGAGGAGCTGAAAAAAAATGGCACTACAACTTATATAACACAGCTAAAAAGAAAAGACAACGCGCTAGTAGATGTTGAAATAATAAGTATCATTTTCCAGTATGGCAACCTAGAATTGAGCTATACCACAATTTTTGACATAACCGAAAAGAAGAAAAAGGATGAGGAACTAAAAAGAAGCCATGAGCGGTATGAAAATGCAACTTTTGCAACCTCTGAAGTTGTTTGGGAAGCAGATTTAATAGAGGACAGTAATTACTTCTCCAAGAACTTCACTGAAATGTTTGGACACCCTATAAATGGATTAGAATATGGTACAAATAATATTTGGCGACGCAATTTGCATCCCGATGACAAAGACCGGGTCTTGGCTTATGAAGCCTCTGTTACTAGAGGGATAAAGGACAAATGGCAAGTAGAGTACAGGCTAAAAAAAGCAAATGGAGATTATGCATTTGTTTTAGATAAGGGATTTAGTGTTAAAAACGATTCGGGTAAAGTAGTGAGACTTGTTGGTGCAATGAGGGACATAACAAATAGAAGAAATGAGGAGGAAAGATTAAAACTACTAGAGAAAGTAGTTACAGAAACGTCCCAATCTATCGTTATTGCCGAAGCAATTATAGGAAAGGACACCCCAATTATTTATGCCAATGCCTCCTTTTCACGAATGACTGGCTATGCGCTTGAAGATATAACAGGTAAAAATCCTCGTTTTTTACACAATGGCTTAGATACAAAAGATGATGCGGGTAGACGAATTATGCGTAACGCCATAAAAAATTATCTCCCTTGGAAAGTAGAAGTCATTAATACAAAAAAGAATGGCGAAAACTATTGGGCAGAAGTATCTGGTTTTCCGGTTTATGACACAAACCATGGTAAATATACACATTGGGTAGCCATACAAACAGATATTACTGCAAGAAAAGAAGCTGAGGAAGAGAAAGAGCATCTAGTGAAAGAATTGGTTGAGTATAACAAAGAATTAAAACAATTTGGATATATTACTACCCATAACCTTAGAGCTCCCTTAACTAACTTAGTATCAATTTGCAATCTAATTGACATAAATAAAATAGAAGACGAACGTACTAAGAAACTAATTAATGGTTTTAAG
>CAISCV010000059.1 GCA_903883945.1 uncultured Chitinophagaceae bacterium
CGCGGGGATTGAGCATGCAATTCGTCAGCGGTTTTATGCCTGAGCGTATAAGACGCAGGATAAATGAATATTCTGCAGGGTTTTGGCGTTATTTCGGCTGTTTTCCTTGGTATTTCAAGGACTTCTCTTAATTCCACTTGCGTGAAAGTCCTATTTAAGCGATAATCACAGGCTTTCTTGCTCGACCGATCAGATTTCTGACTTGGCGGGCTGACACTGGCTTTGCTTAAAGATTGGGGTTTTAGGTTTTAGGTTTTAGGTTTTAAGTTATAAAAACATCCTCTTTACCTAATATTTTTTACCTATTACTTAGAAGTAAATAAAGAATGATGATTGAACAAAAGACACATATAAAGAAGGGAATGTTGATTGGGTTGATACTGATTCTTCTGGATATCGCCCTACAGCTTACACACAACAAGTTTCAGTTGTGGGTGGCGAATACTAATATTGCCATAATGCTCTTGGGAGTTATCATTGCAATGAATATTCAAACGCCCAAAACGGATGGTAAGATTGTTTTCAGTAATCTTTTTGGTTATGGTTTCAGGGTTTCGGTAGTAGCTGTGTGTGCCTTGTTTATCTATAATGTATTGTCAGTTTATGTTGTATTCCCGGGTTATCTCACGGAATTGTATGAACATAATCTGGCTGAAGCACAAAAATTACCCAATTTTGATGCTACAAAAGTGGCAGAAAATAAGGATATGGCTATGAAAGTAATGCGTACTAGCCTGCTTTCAATGGTAGTCATGTTCAATCTGGCAATCGGAATCACCGGAGCATTAGTAGGTTCAATAATTGCCTTGTTAGTCGAATCATTTAACCTGAAGAAAGTTAGTCAGCAATAAAAATTAAAGCGCATTTTGATGGATATATCTGTTGTAGTCCCTTTATTGAATGAAGAAGAATCCTTGCCCGAATTGTGTGCTTGGATTGAACGTGTTGTTACCACAAATAATTATACTTACGAGGTTATTTTAGTTGATGACGGCAGTACCGATGATAGCTGGGAAGTGATAAAACAACTATCTCTGACAAATAATAATATAAAAGGGATACGTTTCCGCCGCAACTATGGCAAGAGTGCTGCACTGAATGAAGGGTTTAAAGCAGCTTTGGGAGATGTAATCATTACCATGGATGCAGATATGCAAGACAGCCCCGATGAGATACCCGAACTAAGAAAGATGATTTTGGTAGATGGCTATGACCTGGTAAGTGGCTGGAAACAAAAACGCTTCGACAATACATTCACTAAAAACCTTCCTTCAAAGCTTTTCAATGCTGCGGCAAGGGCAAGTTCTGGCATTAAACTGAACGACTTCAACTGTGGATTGAAAGCTTACAAGAAGAAAGTGGTGAAAAGCATTGAAGTATTTGGGGAGATGCACCGGTACATACCAGTATTGGCTAAATGGGCAGGTTTTAGAAAAATAGGAGAGAAAGTAGTAGAACACCGGGCAAGAAAATATGGCACTACTAAGTTTGGCTGGGAGCGTTTTGTAAATGGATTCCTAGACCTTACAACTATTACATTTTTATATAAGTTTGGTAAACGTCCGATGCACTTCTTTGGATTATATGGCACATTGTGTTTTTTGATAGGTTTTGGTGTAAGTCTTTATCTGAGTATTAATAAGCTGATGGATTCAGGCTTTTCACTCACCAATAAACCGGCCTTTTACATTGGACTGGCTGTGATGATAATTGGTATACAATTATTTTTAACTGGTTTTATTGCGGAATTAATTAGTCGTAACAGCAGCGAAAGAAATAGCTATCTGATAGAAGATAAGTTGGGCATCTGA
>CAISCV010000060.1 GCA_903883945.1 uncultured Chitinophagaceae bacterium
TGGCTGCTGAGAAATATAGAAACCGAAGAAAAAGATTTGGACTGAGGATAAACTTAATCGCAGCATTCTACAACCGCTCAATTGAATTGAAACTTAAAAAATAAATTTCCGAAGAGGTCTAATATAGTTGTTTGATTTTAAAAAACGTAATAACAAATCATTTTTAATACACTTGTTAGTTAATATATACCTTAAAAAAACTCTTTTACTGTCATACGATTAATCAATATGGGTGCAAAGAAGTCTTTTACTGTCATCAACGAAATCACATGACAGTAAAAGACAACTTTTAGTATCATACGATTTCTCTAGGGACGTATAAAGACGTCTTTTAGTGTCATACGATTTCTTTAGGGACGTATAAAGATTTCTTTTAGTGTCATACGATTTTAATAGGGACGTATAAAGTCGTCTTTTACTAAGTATTTTGATATTTGTGGTTTCCAAGAAAAAGTATACTTTAACAATGAAGTGGTTATTGGCAACAAAAATATCCTTGTAACAATAGACGCATGTGAGTGCATTTTAGCCCATTTAAATAAAACCCACTATGGCAACAATAACTTTTTAAACGAGCTAGAATCCCCATTAAAAACGTCACAATCTACTAAGCTCGTAATACCATTTATATGAGCGGCCTCGCTGTGTTGCCAAAATGTCCAATCGCGCTCAATTCTAGGTTTATCTGGGGCGTTATAGTGTGCCACCCAAAGGGGAAAACGATCAAAGTCACTGCCTAGGTTGCGCTGATAAAACTCCACATTGCTATAAATGATTGGCTTAATTTTATAGACCGCTTCGATAGTTGTTAACCACTCTATTAAACGTTTGCGCATAATGGCTGAAGGCACACCATATAGTTGTTCGATATCCACTACTGGTGGCAAGTCGCCAGTAGTGAGCGTTACATTCTTAACAAAGTTATTGGCTTGAATAACTCCACTTTTGGTTGCTAAAAAAAAATGATAAGCACCACATACCATTCCTGCTTTCTTGGCATTCTGGTAGTTTTTGCGATAGTTTTCATCTACATTGCCCAATCCTTCAGTCGCTTTTATAAATACAAAACCCATCTGAATATTATTTACATTCATCGATGCTACTTTCCGCCAGGAAACCGTGTTTTGATAGCTGCTTACATCAATGCCATGTATAGGAAACTGAATGGGTATTTCTATCCCAAAGGCATCATAAATGGCTTCTTCCGCTTTTACTTCGGCTTGTTGCTGCTTCCACACGTGCACTACATACCATCCAAATAAAACACTTGCAAGCAGTGCGCCCGCCCACACATATTGGCTTCTATTGGTGGCTATTCCTTTTTGTGGCTTCTGCCTCGTTTTCTGTGCTGCTCGTTTAGCCATTTAATAAAACTATAGGTCACAAAAGTGCGATAATTAATAGGATTAGGATACATATTCTTTTCGATTAATGGAAGTATAACGCTCTTTTATACTTTCATTAAAAGTTGGAGGCTTACTTTTACGCCTATGGTTTATTTTAATTTAAACGATAGTGTCAATCTCATAAAGAAGCTTACCCTTCGTCGCTTATGGAATGCAACGTTGGTGATGGTTAGCTTTCAGTGTAGTAAACTGCTAAAAAAACCAGTGCAATGGGGCTATCCAATTTCTATTTCCTTCGAACCTACTACTAGTTGTAACCTTCGCTGCCCAGAGTGCCCAAGTGGATTACGTGAGTTTACACGCCCTACCGGAATGTTGCAAAAAGACTTTTTTAGGGAGACGATAGATGATATTTATAAAGAGCTATTATACCTTATCTTTTATTTTCAAGGCGAACCTTACCTCAATCCCGACTTTTTGGAGATGGTAAAATACGCAAGCAACAAGGGCATCTACACCGCCACGAGTACCAATGCCCATTACTTAACGGATGAAAAAGCAAAGAAGACGGTAGAGAGTGGGTTGGACAGGTTGATCATTTCCATTGATGGCACCACGCAAGATGTTTACCAGCAATATAGGGTGGGTGGTAAGCTAGACAAAGTGCTGGAAGGCGCCCGAAACATTGTTAAGTGGAAGAAGGAACTGAATAGTAAGACACCCTTTATCTTCTTTCAATTTCTGGTAGTAAAACCCAACGAACACCAGATAGAAGAGGTAAAGAAACTAGGAACAGAAATAGGGGTAGACCAAGTGCGCTTTAAGACTGCTCAGGTATATGATTTTCAGAATGACCCCAACCGACTGATTCCTACTATAGAAAAGTATAGTAGATATAAGAAAGATAAGAATGGCGAGGTAAAATCGAAAAGTGGATTGCAAAACCATTGTTGGAAGCTATGGCACGCCAATGTAATTACGTGGGATGGCTTGGTAGTTCCCTGTTGTTTTGATAAGGATGCCACACATCAACTGGGAAATTTAAAGACCCAAAGTTTCAAGGAAACCTGGCATAATGACAACTACAAACAATTCAGAAAAGAACTGATGACTAGCCGTAAAAACATAGATATCTGTGCGAATTGCAGTGAAGGATTAACTGTTTGGGAAGATTAGCCCGAATGCCTAAGGGATAAGATCCTGCTACAAAGTCTCATCAGTAGTAAGAAGTACTAAATTAAATGGATAAAAATAATTTCTATTTCGTCTTTATAATTTAATAAATCAACTAAAAGCTATCCCATTAACTTTGTCGCATGTTGATGACCGATGATTTACAACAACGCTGGTGGAATCTGGAAGCAAAACTGGTAGAACGCTTTGGCAAGAAGCCAGACACAGAAGCCATTTTATTTCTGATTGGGTTGCAGGAAACAGGCTTTCTGGCCGACAAAATTACCAAGGAACAAAAGCAAGATTTAATGCATGTGGCCATCTGTACCATACTGGGTACAAGTGGTTATTACCTGAAAGAAGGGCACGACGAACAAGGATGGCCGCATTTTAAGCAATTAAAAGAACTGCCTACCATGATATTGCACGAGCAAGACAACTTTTTGAAAGATCATATTTTGCTTTATTTTGATCAACAAGGGTTTTAAGTAGTAAGGCGTAAGGAATAAGGAAGAAGAGGAATGAAGTAAGGCATAATAAGTAAGTAATACAGTATAAGATTTGGAA
>CAISCV010000061.1 GCA_903883945.1 uncultured Chitinophagaceae bacterium
CTGACTATAATGCCCTTGCAGCTTTTGGATTAAGGTATCTGCCGCACGATAATCTTCCCTAGCCAAGGCTTCCCTTACTGCGGGTAGATGTAGGTAATAGTCTTTATAAGTTGTATCACTTACAGGCTCACCCGACCATAGTGTAGCATCATTTAGCAATACTTTTTCTTTTACAACACCACCAAATATGGTAGCCCCCTGTGTACCATTGCCCAACAGCAAACTCTCGTTAAAGAAACGGGCAGGCTTATCAAACCATAATACTTTATCGGGAGATTGGGCAGTTGCCAACATTACTAAAAGGGTTGCCACAATAGAGAAAAGTAGTTTATTCATATTTTGCATCATTATTATTTGCAAAGATGTCATCATCTACAGAAAGTTTAATCTCCAATGTGCCAATGAATGGTTTAGGTTGTTCAATATCACTTTCATAGATTTGAAAGAAGGTTTTACAAAGGCTAATATTGGCATTAGCAGGTTTGTGTACAACGTAATTACCTTTCCGATTTCGCTTTCCCTAGTTTCGTTTTAGAATGTTTACCAACAGAAAAATACCACAAATTGCCTCCACACCGCCACCGTTTTTTACGTGGATGTGTTTCAGTCCGCACATCTACCAAATCACATTCCTGTTATTCATCCCAATTCTCTTTTCATATACCAAATACCTTATCCACCACATTGCCAATATCGCTTGCCGCAGCCATCTTTCTACTTTTTTACACAACAATTCTCTTCCGCTCGATAAAACTACTTTTCCTTTTGCGCTCAACCTGTTCTTTGTTACAGGCACGATAGACCCGCCATAGTTTGGGGGCAATTTGTTCAGACGTACCGAACAACCGTGCACCTGAACGGAGCTTCCGTACGCCTGAACCGACCACCCGTGCACCCGAACGGAAGCGTCGTACGTCTGCACGGAACACTAGTACGTCTGAACGGAACTTCCGTACACCTGCACGGAACACCCGTATGTCTGCACGGAAGTTCCGTACGTCTGAACAAATGGGTAAAACAGGCATTTTAGCCTATAAAAGGGCTTTTCGGGTTGGTTTAAAGGATTTTAAAATTATTTTTCAATTAATTAAAAACATTAAAAATGGCATTTCCTCGTAAAGAAAGTTTATTAAGTATCTATTTTCAAGTAGTGGTAGCCTATATCGGGCTAAATTTTGGACGCCTATTGATTACGCCAGCCAACAAAACGTTGCTGAATAATGAATACGCATTGTGGGTGGTAGATTATCCTTTGGCTATCACTGCTGCTACCAGCACCACTACCACAGTGGAAACGAAGAATATTGATGAAGGGAAAATGGAGGTGATTTTGAGAAGTATTTATAAGGATATTCCTGACAGCGTGTTGACCATTACCGATAGGAGCACGTTTAACATTTCGGAAGTGGGTGGCGCACATGCGCACGTGCCAATGGGCAGCAGCACCCCTATTGGAAAGGTGAATGCGGGTGCAAGATTGCACCAGGTTATTACCCTTTCGGATAGTGTTTCTAACAAACATGCCCATCCGCACGGGGCAAGTGGTTGTGAAGTGTGGCAAAAAATAGGCGGTGCTGCACCAGTAACCGCTAGTGAACTCACTTACATTGGCTCTACGAGCAATGCGGTTTTTGCAACCGATTTTCCTGGCACCGATGCAGGATTGATGGTGTATTATTGGATGCGTTGGGTAAATAGCCTTAATGAAAAGGGCAATTGGAGTCCGGTTTTTTCTGCTACTGTGCAAGGGTAGGCAAGTTGTACGTAGTAAGTATTAAGTTATAAGTAAAGAAGGAAAGTATAAATAGGTTGAAAGTTGGAGGTTGAGAGACTGAAGGCTTTTGACCTTTTTAAAAGAATGGGGATTTTAAAAGTAGATTATGAGAAAATTGCCGAACTATACGAATGCAGAAATAGCCATTGAAAAGCTATCTGAGTACAGCTTGAATGAATTGCATCCTCTGGGAAAAGAGAAAGCGATTGTTTTTAAATCGGCATTAGGGATAACCGTTGAACACGCAAGTTTACTGAAAGAGGCAATTTACAGAGGCTTGCAGAATAACCCTTGTTCAGAAAAAGTAGGGGATAAATATGGCAAAAGATACTTGGTTAAAATGAAGTTGTGTATATTTGAAATAGAAGCGGTTGTAATAACAAGCTGGATAATAAAAGAAGGGGAAGATTTTGCTAGGCTTACTACCTGCTACATAAAAAGAAAATAATGAAACAAGAAGCGCTTAAATTATTTGACACCGTTGCAATGTTGAAAGACAGTCCTGAAAATAAAGTGGTAAAGGGACAAGTGGGAACTATTGTAGAGGAACTTCAAAAAGGTATATTTGAAGTAGAATTTGCAGACAAGTATGGGCAAACCATTGCCTCATTTGCAGTTAATGAGTCAGAAGTAATGCAATTGCATTTTGAGATGGAAGAAGCGAGATAATTGATAATTTACAATTGATAAGAGGTCAAAAGTTGGAGGTTGAGAGACCGAAGGCTTTTGACCTTTTTTATTGGTTTACTTATCACTTACCCCCTATGTCTTAATTTTACGGAATGAAACAAAGGTTTTACTTTGATACTTCGGTGTTTGGTGGTGTTTATGACGCAGAGTTTGACGAGGCTACATTACAACTTTTTGAAAGGGTAAATATGGGGCAAATTATTTGTGTTTATTCCGACCTTACAGAGCGAGAACTACTGACTGCACCACTACGAGTAAGGACATATTTTGCTGGAATCCCTAAAGATTGTTTAGAAAAAGTAATTGTTGATGATGAAATACTATCTTTGGCACTGATGTATGTGAATGAAAAAGTAGTTGGGGCAACAAGTTTTGACGACTGTATCCACATAGCAACTGCAACAATAAATAAGGTAGATATATTGGTAAGTTGGAATTTTAAGCATATTGTAAACGTTTATAGAATAAGGGGCTACAACTCCATAAACATCCGGTCGAATTACATATCACTGGAAATTCGTTCACCAAAAGAAGTATTGCAAAATGAAGATTAATAAAACAAAAAACAAAGAGTTTGATACCGTGAGTACGTTTAGAGAAATCAAGGAAAAAATATCTTCGGAAATGGCGGGGATGAATTTTGAGCAGATTAAAGCCTATTTGGCTGAAAGTAGCAAAAAGTTTACCGAACAGATGCAGCAGCAACGTACTCAATAAGTAATTAGCATAGGAGTAAGGAAGTAAAAGAGGTCAAAAGTTGGAGGTTGAAAAACTGAAGGCTTTTGACCTTTTTTTATGTTTGGCATCTTACAATATTTATGTTTGCATCTGTAAATTGTCTATGACTTCTTTTATCTATCCTTTAATAAGTGCAACTTGTTTCGGTATCAGCAATGCCTACTGGCGCAAAATAGAAAAAGCAGGGTTCTATTATGAGGAAGCCATCTTTTACCGTGGGTTTATCGGTGTTATCTTGTTATCTACCCTTTGGATAATATTACATAAAACAAACACCTCACCTTTTCTCGTTTATCTAGACAAATCAATTCTCTCAAATTATCATTGGTTACAAACCCTACTAGTCTGCATAGTTTGCAGTTTGGGGCTGGTCTGTTTTGTCCCCTCACTAAAACATAAAATCGTAGCGGTTTCCGTCTCGCTTTCTTCCATCAACATCTTCGGAATACTTACAGCAATTTTTTTCTTTGGCGAAGTCTTTCTATTCAAACACCTATTAAGCCTTGCCATTGCTGCAATCGGGGTTCTATTAATTGCACTAAAAAGCAATTCAACCACCAAGAATATAGCTTTCAATGTTCATTCCATCATCCTTCCTCTACTCGCTGCTTTCTTTTGGGGTGTAGGCTATACGCTTTTTAAGATACCCTTACAATGGATGGGTGCATTAACACTTGGTGTAATGATCGAATTGGTGGTGTGGATGGTATCTATTTTTTTATTGTTTATGAATGGATATACACCCTTTAAAAGACTAAAAGAAGCATTAACGGCAACCCCTCATTTTTATGTGGCAGGAAGCTTACTGGTTTGTGGTTCGTTGTTTATTAATATTGCCATTGCCCATTTAACCATCGTGGAGGTAAATATTTTCGGAATGATATGCTTTCCTGTAACTATCATGGCTGCTTTTGTATTTCACAACGAGAAGCCTACCCTAAAAGAATGGATGGGTATTTTGTTTATTATCAGCTCTATAATATACTCAGTGTTAGCCCACTAATTTCTTTTTTACAGTAGCTTTCCCACCTCTTTATAATCCCTCCAAACCTGATTGTAAATAAAAGGCTCAAATAGATTGGTATCTATTGAGTTATAGTAATTCCTGGCCTTCTGTGTGTTTCCTGACACCGCATGGACATAAGAGATATAAATGAGCAACTGGTTTTCTACTTTAAGCTCCCAATGTCCAACGGTGTTGTGGTGTATCTTTTTAAAATGTTGTTCATAGTCGTTAATGATGCCTACTAGCCAATCTGTTCGCTTGCCTCTATATAATGCCCTACATAGGTAGAACATAAAAGGCAATGCTAGAGAGTAAGATTTTGAAAACACAAACTGATGGATAGTAGAATAGTAAGGAGAAAGCACACTATAGCTATGTTTTGGTTCTTCGGCAAGACAAATGCCCACATAACGCCCGGCAGGTATGCAAAAAACATCGTTAGACAGTTTTAATGTTTTAATTTTATTATACCATTCTCTACTAGAATCCAGCGAGTTGCTATTGAGTGCCTGATTGTATTTTAGACAGTAATAAAACAATAGTTCTTCGGTAGTAGCATGACGATGTTGATGGTATTCATCCAGCAGTTCGCCATAGTAGCCTTGTAGATAATCTTCATCCACAAACCATTCTATGAAATATTGCTGCGCCTTTTTGTGGGAAGCAAGTTGGGCTTTTGTATCTGCAAATAGATCCTGATGTTGCCTAAAAACCAAGCCTAGTGTTTGACCTACATAGTAAAAATCATATCTATTATGAATTGTTTCATCAAATATTACAGGAAGATCATAAATAGATTGCAGAAACTTTACGTCTTTTTGATTAGCAGCAATAGTTATCAGGTTAATGATAAAAGGAAATATCTGTGGGTTGCTACCGTAATCTTTACAGAGTGCAATAACGGCAGTTTTGTTGATAGCGTTTGTGCCGAGTGCCAATGCAACTTGATGGTGTAAGAGGTTTGTTTTCTGGGTATCATGGGTTGGGGATAGATTAATGTTAACCTCAACAAAGTCTTTAGCAGTTTCTATTGCTGCCAGTACGCAATGCCAGTCTTGATATCCTACAAATACAGCCAAAATATCCAACGTCTGCATTCTGGGTTGCTGCACAGTTTTAGCAAAGCCAAACAATCTTTTCAGCGTGGTAGAGCTAACGTGTTGCCCACATACCCGCTCAATGTTGGCAGACAAGCTTATGCAGTCTTTGCTGTATTTTATCCGCTGCCCATATCTATTTTCTATCATCTCAATGATGGTATCTGGAATCATATAACTACTTTATAAAACCCACAAAATTAACCATATTCAAGCCCATTAATGCAAGTGAACGAAGTGTACCAAATGAACAAAGTGTATCAAAAAAAGTGGTGGCAGGAGTATACTTTTGGAAGGAAATAAAGAGAGAAGCGAGGAAATAACTTTTCATGTACTCACATGAAATCTGTTGAATCTGTAAAATAAAGAATTGCAATTGGATTCGTTTCTTTTTTTTAACTCTAACTCAAAAATTATTTAAAATGAACAAAAATCTATTCTTAGTTTCTGCTTTCTTATTGGTATTTGTATACGTAAATGCGCAGATACCCACCAATGGTTTAGTGGCATGGTATCCCTTTACTGGAAACACATTGGATAGCAGCGGAAATAATAACCATGGTACGAATAATGGTGCAACTCTTACTACTGATAGATTCGGCAAGGCTAATAGTGCTTATAGTTTTAATGGCAGTTCAAACAATATATCAATAGGCAATTTCTCAAATTGGGACATGTATAAATCAAATTTCACAATGTCTGTTTGGTTTGAAACCAATGATACCACTCATACTCGTGAGCAAATGTTGATTGGCAAAGATTCTGCCTGTTCAGGGCCTGGTCAATTTAGATTTGAGATTAATGAATGGGGGGGATCTAGTCCATACAATAATATATCTGTAGTAGCAACAGGGTTAACTAATGCCAATCAATTTCGATATTTTCCACTGCCCAATAGAAAGGTATGGATAAATGCGATAATTGTGAAATCTAATAAAAATTCATTCATGTATGTTAACGGCAATCTTGTTGCAACATATACAAATGATACTAGTGTTACTTTAGGATCTTATAGCTTTAATTGTTATATCGGTGCAAGATTAGCAACGCCCTCATGTGCAACAAAGGGAAATTTAGTCAACTTTTTTTGGGGTAAACTGGACGATATACGTATCTATAACCGAACCCTAGATAGTGCTAGTGTTCAAGCTTTGTACCACGAAGGTGGCTATGATGCCCCTAAAACTACAATTCCAACCAATGGTTTGGTAGCTTGGTATCCGTTTACAGGCAACACTTTAGATAGTAGTGGCAACAATAACCACGGCACTAACAATGGTGCAACGCTTACTACTGACAGGTTTGGAAAGACAAATTGTGCTTATCAATTTAATGGAACAAATGGTGTTTCAAGGATTAGAGTGCCAGATTCTAAATCTTTAACTGTTGGCTCTGCATTAACTATTTCTTTGTGGGTAAAGTATAATTCTTTAGCAAATAATGCAAATGTTTTTTTGCAGAAAGGTACAGGTGGTGGATGTTTAAGTACTGGATATAATCTATCCTATGATAATAATTTTGGTTCAATGCCCTACATAAAGGGATTGGGTTATGGGCAAAATAATATGTGTGCAGGAATTGTAGACTCATCTAATCTGGATAATAACTGGCATCATATCGTAGTCGTTTATAATCCGCCTTCCGGAAATACTATCTATTTTGATGGGATTTCAAAAGGAAAGGGAAATTTTAGTAGCTGCCCATCATGTTCAATATTAAACTCAACAAATCCGCTTTATATTGGAAATACAGGTTATGGAATCCCTTGGGATGGGAAAATAGACGACATTCGTATTTACAACAAATCCATTGATAGTACAGGTGTTCAAGCTTTGTACCACGAAGGAGGTTATCTTGGCATTCCTTTACCTGTAAAGTTTGAGGATATTTCTGGATTAAAGTCAGGAAATGCCATCAAAATTAATTGGCACTCATCCACTGAACAAAACACATCCCTGTTTATCATTCAGCACAGTACAGATGGCACTTCCTTTACTGACATAGGAACAGTAAAAGCAATTGGCAGTGGGGCAAATAGCTATCAGTTTACTGATAATGCCCCGACCCCCTACCCCCTAAATGGGGTTTTGTATTACAGATTAAAAAGTGTAGATAAGGATGGCTCTTCTACTTACAGCAAAGTGATCTCAGTTCAATTGACAATTGATAATTTTCAATTGTCAATTACTCCTAATCCTGCAAAGAGTATTGTAACTATCAAGGGTAATCATATTGCTTCCATCCAAGTAATAGATAATTTAGGCAGGGTGGTGAAGACTGTTTCTTTGAAAGATGCAACTAACCCCACACTTTCTGTAAGCGGTTTGCCAATGGGTGTATATCATTTACGAGTACAAACTACCGATGGTAAAGTGAATGGAGTTGGTTTTGTGAAGGAATAGTTGTCAATTGACAATTGAAAATTATCATTTATCTAAGAGTTAATAAACCAAACCAAGCATAAGTTACGGTGCAGTTCTACTTGGGGTGGGGCTGCACCTTTTTATTTTAGCGAAAGCTGGGTTTTATCTTTAAAATCATCAATTATGCACATAAATAAATAGGGCAAAGCCAGCAAAACCAGTGCAAAAACTAATAACTTCAATGGTTGTTGGTCGTTCACTAAACATTTTCATACTGAGGACATAACCAATGGGCATCATTGATAATTGATAAATATTGATGGTGGTGATGGGTAATTGCTGAAAGGCGTAATTGTTTAACAAGGAAGCTAAGTAGATGAACACAGCAATTAAAATAAATAAATTGCTCTTAAGTTTGATATTCCAATCTTTTTTAAAAGTTAATTCCTTTCTCTGTTTTGAGAAAATAGTCAATATCAAACTCATCAACAATATAGTAACCTCCATAATCGGCACACTCCAATACACTGTTGGCGTTGATTTTAAAACATAGGAAAGCAGGATATAGCCAATAGTCCAAAAGAACGAACTTAGTAATACATATTTAGCATCACGCAAACTAGGCGTAAATACTAATTGATATATGCATCCAAAACTCATTAATGCCAAAGAAAGCATATCGAATTTACCTACTTTTTCATGGAATAATAGGACACCCGAAAATTGCTTTAGTACATTGCCGATAATCTCCAACGACCCCACATTTGAGAAGTTTAGATTGTTTATTGCCTTGATATAAAAAAACAGCCCCAACCCGCAGCATAGAGAACACCCCACGATTTGTAGGGCGATTAACAGCGATGGGATAGTAGAAAAGCCATAAATGACGATGGTGGCAATGATGGAAACCAAGGAGGTATAGAAAGATCGTTTAGCGAGGTAAGGCCAAGTGAATGCCCCATCGGATGTCTTTTTTTGAATAGCATCGGCACTAATAAATAGTAAAGAAGCAGCGTAGTAAGAAAATGATGGTAGTGTTAGTGGCATTGATTAATGATTGTTGTAAACCCTTTGTACCTTAGCTTCTATGGTAGCACTATAAGTTATGAAAATACTTGGATAGCTGTTTACTAAATGATTTATTTCTGAAAGAGAGAACTTCTTTTTGGAAGGCATTAATAAGGATAGATTTAGCGCGGCATTCACCAAACAATCAAACGCATAAAGGACCGTAGTTGACTTTTTGCCATATAATTCTTCCAGTTTATTGATGAACTTTAAGGGCAATGAGTCACCAATATCCGTAAGCAAACTAATCATAATAATTGCCTCATCGCCACCCATTCTTTTTGCATTATGCATAGCATAATCGAAGAGTAAAGTTGCTTTTGCCAACTGTTTTTGTTGAAGATTGAAGTCTATCATAGCAGCCAACCATCTTGAAGGCGGATATATTACATTGTCGGCAAAGAGTGTGTCTAGGTAATTGGTATCTATATCAGCGAGTTTCTTTGCTCTTTTTTTATAGGCACTCAATAAACCTCTTTCCTTTTCGTGCATTAAGGCTACACAGTTAGAAAATAGGTAAGTACGGTTTAGCTGATTCATGTTTTTAGACAGTTTAACCATACCTTCTCCAAAGTAAGCGCTGAAATAGTCGACATCTACATACGATTCGAAGAATGCATCGATCATCATGGGGCTTTGAGACATAAAGTTCAATAGCTTTCGTGGTTTCTTGTTAGCTCGTAGACCATTTAGCATTGCCCCGCCGATGGCACAAAAAGTATTAAGCTCGCAGCCATTATCTTCCATATATTTCTCCAAGCTTTCCAAATACCGTATGTCATTTTCTCTTGCAGCCTTTAGTGTGTATTGACTAATGAACGAAAGTTCACCTTCAGGCTTATCAGTCCACTTCATGATGCTACGTGCATTGATGTAATCTGCAAAGCGTTTATAGGTAAAATAGCCTGCTGCTTTTGCGAGGGCATCGAGGGTATGATCGTAGCAGGAAGCAGTATCTTTTCTCAATCTACAAAGCCTTGCAAGTGTATTAGAAGAAATGTTTACCTGATAAGTAGATTTAAGAATGAGGCTTAGTGCATCCATTGTTTTATAGTCTACAGAAAAGAGGCGATGCTTCTTCAATAGATTTCTAATTAGCAGTTCAGGCAGCTCATCGTTTTGCATGGTGCAAAATAATAGAATAAAAGCAATAGAATGAAAAACGCCCAACTTGGCGAAAGATGGCGAAGAAAAGGAAGAGGGAGAAATGTATGTTTGTGGGAGAAAAAAAGGATATTATGAGTAGTCTAAAGGTAATTAAATTAA
>CAISCV010000062.1 GCA_903883945.1 uncultured Chitinophagaceae bacterium
GTTAGTTTATCAATAGATACCATAAAAGCAGCGTTTGAGATACCTGCCTTTTATTGCCCAAATGATGAGTTGATTGTTCAAAATAAAAGTACCGGAAAGATAAATACCTACTTGTGGCAATATAGTGATGGAGAAACAAGTACGCAGCCATCTCCCCCAAACAGAACATTCCCATTGTTAAGCCAAGAGGAAAAAGATTACACCTTAAAACTCACCATTACCAATGCTAATAATTGCATCGATTCAGCCATACAAACAACCAGAGTTATGCGTAGTTGTTTCATTGGGGTGCCTTCAGTTTTTACACCAGATTCCCGGGAGGGGCATAGAAAGCTGTATCCAGAAGGTATCTTCAAAGCAATCAATTTTACATTTTTGGTTTATAATCGCTTTGGACAGTTAGTTTTCTCCTCTCACGATTACGACAACCAGTGGGATGGGTCTACTAATGGAAATCCCCAACCAACAGGTACGTATGTTTGGATGCTTACATACACTGATGCCCTTACCAAGGAAATTATCTTCAAGAAGGGGACAACAGTACTTTTGAGGCAATAGCTAGATTCTTATATTAACTATTTAATGAGTGCTGCCTCAGGACTTGGCTATATAGAATTTATTGCTTTGTATATAAAATCTAGAATCATATTCCTATTCCTTTATCTTTTCTGTATTTTTGGAGCTAATTACGTCAATATGAATTTACAAGATATACTTCCCGCCGATTTTCATCCACAATCAAAAGTTTGGGTTTATCAGAGCAGCCGCATTTTTACAATGAGTGAAGTTTTTGAGCTAGAAGAGATGTTTAAAGATTTTATTAGTAATTGGAAGAGTCATGGTGCTCCCGTAAAAGGATACGCCAATTTGTTTTACGGACAATTTATAGTACTATTGGCGGATGAAACGATGACCACAGTTGGTGGATGTAGCACAGATAGTAGTGTTCATTTAATAAAAGCAATAGAACAAAGCTTCAAAGTAGATATGTTCAACAGGCAAAATCTTGCCTTTTATATAGAAGATAAAGTTCAATTACTACCCTTAACACACCTGAATCATGCGTTACAAAATGGGTTTGTTTCGAGTGATACTTTATACTTCAACAACTTAGTAGCAACCAAAGAAGCTTTAATTAATGAATGGCTTGTACCTGCAGGACAAACTTGGTTGGGTAAAAGAATGGAAATGCTCACCCAATAAAAAGATATTTTCAGTGTTACGACTTTTACTTTAAAGGGCTGGTACTAACAAAGAAATTTGTTTCACTCATTGTTTAAATGAAACAAATTAACTTTTTTTCCTGACGATTAATTTCTCAGCTGATATCTGTTACATTAAAATTGCTGAAAACTTGTAAATCTTGTATCCCTTTTCATAAGTTGATAGTATACCACCGTCTGTACAATTCATGACTATCCGCATCTTGCCTTTTTTCACCAATCATTCAAAAGCCAGAATACTAAGACAAGTATCGGTTTGAATTATTGCAATAATCCCTATTAAATTATTGATTATTATTTTATTAAGACA
>CAISCV010000063.1 GCA_903883945.1 uncultured Chitinophagaceae bacterium
ATAAACGACTAAGTCCTTACTTTACTCCCAAGTAGCACTATTATGTTACAGGAAATACTAAATTTGTCTTTTTGGAAGAAATGAGAGACTGCCTCTTGAAAGATGTAGGTGAAGAACACCCAACATCGGCAAAGTTCGGAACACCAGCAAGTGTGTAAATATTGCTATCATTCAGCATTAGTTTAGAGACGAAACATTCTTGTAAATCCCTTCTCAAAATACTCATTTGTTGTAGGCAATTATGAGATTGACTGCACTTCATGAAAAAAATATTATTACTAATGACAAAATTAAAAAAGCTAGCCTACAAACTATCTCTAGCCATAATTGATATTTTAATGTTACTAGCTGCAAATAATTTATTTGCACAGACCATTGATAATAAGATGGCGGATTCAATATCAATAGTAAATAATAATAAATTTCAAGATTCAATGGAGAGTGCTCAATTGAAAGCAATTATTTTAAAGAATAACTATATAGATACCTCTGTTTATCGTTTTAATAAACAACTAAAACAACAGAATGGATTTTTTAAGTTTTGGAAACATAAAAATGATAGTCTGATGAGATGGGAGACTGATAAAAATACGTTTCAAAAAGAATTTCCAGATTTAAATAACGAATATGATGCTTTGGACAGCAATGTTTATCACTTAATCTTAACGGTAAAACAAAACAATACGCTTCTAAAAATTTGGGTTCACAGTGTATACGATGACATTGGATGGCTGCATAATTGGGGAGGTAAAAGTGGAGACATTATTGCAATTGAAGAAATAACTTCAAAAAGAGATTCTGTTATCATATTTAAATATGTTAGCACAAGAACTATGTATGACTTCAGGGATATTAACAAGGATGGGTTTGTTGATTTCTTTACCCACTTTGAGGGCATGAATGGTATAATGGCACCAATAAATTTATTCCTATTTAATCCCAATACAAATAAGTTTGACACTCAAATTGAAGTTCCATCTGATGAATTTACTGTTTTAGATACGACAAAAAATTTAATTACTACAGATGGACACAGGATTTTAGACTCAGCTGAGGCAGATAATGGTGGTTCGTTTTCGATACTGTATTCTTTCAAAGGAAAAAGAATCAATTGGCTTTATGGACTAGCGTATGAATGTAAACATGTGGATGGTAAACATTACATTGGGTCTTTGGATGATATTGATGATGACGGCAAATTAAATGGCATATATTTATTTAAATTCAAGAAAAATGATAAAAATCTTTACACAAAAGTTTTTGTAAAAAAGATTTTGTTAAGATCTTCAAAAGGAAAAGAGTTTAGTCTTAGTGATTATTGGCCAACCCATTACAAAAAACTTTTGGGCTATAAATGAACCACTACTAAACAACTAATTCATTTACACACATACTAATTTCAGTATACCCCAAAACATTTGTGTAAGGCTTTTGAGACTGAATTGATTGAGCAACAATAAGTATTTTAGCAGCAGTTTTATATGTTTTTACCCCGTTAACAATAAATACGGTTGATACATTTAAAACTGATTTTTCAAATTTATACTCATGCATGCCATTAACCAAAAGCATTTATTAGTATTGCGCATGTAATTCCACTCTACGATTGAGTGCACGACCTGTAGCTGTTTTGTTAAGTGCAATTGGTTTTTCCATACCATAACCCACTGCATTTAGTCTTGAGATATTAATGCCTTTCTTGACAAAGTAATTCTTAATGGCCTCAGCCCTTACCTGTGATATCTTTTTGTTTGACAATGGCTTACCCACATTGTCGGTATGACCTTGTATCTCCAAACTAAAGTCGGGATATTTCATCATCAAGGCTATCACCTGATCCAACACACCAAATGCTTTTGGTGCAATAATACTACTACCTGTTTTAAAGTAGATGAATCTTGCTAGCTCATTCATTTTTGTTTGAACATCGGGGCAACCATGATTTTGAAGGGTACCAGCTTCGTGTGGGCATTTGTCTTCTTCATCATTTACACCGTCACTATCGCTATCTGGTATAGGGCAACCATGATATTTTGCAATACCTGCAACATTGGGACAGGAATCTTGCTCATCGTTAATGCCGTCGTGGTCGATATCGGGTATCGGACAACCATTATATCTGGCAATACCGGGTATTGTAGGACAAGCATCAATTTCATCATTCACACCATCCCCGTCAGTATCCGGTATCGGACAGCCATCATACTTTGCAATACCTGCAACAGTCGGGCATTTATCTCGGCTATCTGGTATGCCGTCACCGTCGGTATCTGTTTCTGCAGGTATGGGAACAATTGCTTTAGTAACTGCTTTATTGGCTATGTGTAGTGGAACCGAAAAGCCAAGAGAATAATTGAAATTTTCCTTGGTTCCATGCTTAGTACTTGTATTAATTATTCCCAAATCTAATAAGGTTTGCAGATACAGATAGCTATTCTTTCCCAAGTTAAATTGCAAGCCACCACCCAACGGAATACAAGGAAGTACATAGGATCCATCATATAATGATACGCCGAGCCCACCTGAGAAATAGGGGACAACAGGGTGGATATCTGTTAAGAATTTATAATTAACCAAAGCATTTAAGTCAATTAATATACGTTCCGATCCTATGTCTCCTTTTCCTAAAGGATGGTTGTAAAACGAGCCTTGGTTATTTTTATATTTAGTATTAGTAACCCCAAGTGTAGCTACAAAGTCGTAATGAGTATAAAGACCTCTTGTATAAAGTAAATTTATACCTGGTGCCAGGTAACCGTTCCACCCATTTTGACTTAACCCAAATATTTTTGCTGCAGTAGGGAAGTCTTTTAAAAAAAGTGCACCTCCAATGGAAGGCACTTTTATGGTACTACTATCTTGCGCATACATATTAAATGAGAGGAAGACAAATACAAAAAGAATTGCTATTTTTTTCATGATGTTTATTAAACAGAAATTATATTTCCAATGATGTTAAAGACATTGACGTTATTCATTTGGCTGCAACAAGAATATAAAATAACCTAAATGTTTACTGATTTAGTAATACTTTCAACAGAGGTACCGAAGTATTCCTTATCTAAAGAAAAAATATTTTGATTAAATAGAAAGAAATCTAAAAAAATAACTTCATATTTGCAATGTGTAAAATAT
Organism: uncultured Chitinophagaceae bacterium; assembly: GCA_903883945.1. GTDB lineage: Bacteria > Bacteroidota > Bacteroidia > Chitinophagales > Chitinophagaceae > Parasediminibacterium. The sequence goes on from CAISCV010000063.1 coordinate 3,136, forward strand.
ACACATTATTAAATAAATCAAATAAATATAAGGCTGTATGAAAAAATTATTTACCCCCGTTCTATTGATGGCTGTTTGTATTGCCAATGCCCAGGTACTCAGTTGGACCCCCTCCTTTATCCAGGAAACCTCAATGCCAGTAACCATTACTGCAAATGCAAATTATGGAAGTCAGGGATTGAAGGGGCATAACCCTTTTGATGTTTTTGTACACATTGGTGTTATAACCAACCTTAGTAAATCATCTGCCGATTGGAAATATGTGCGAGGAGTATGGCCTTCTAAGTTTGCTTGGGAACAAGCAACGCCAGGCAGTAACAATCAATGGACATATAAAATGGATAGTACTACTTCATTAAGAAGCTATTTTGGTATTACGAATGCGAATGAGCATATTATCGCATTAGCCATGTTGTTTAGAAGTGGTGATGGTACCACCAAGCTAGCCAATACGGATGGTAGCGATATGTACATACCGGTGTATAACAGTAGCGAGCAAGTGCGTATAGATGTGCCATTAATGCAACCTTTGTATACACCTGCCCCCATTGCACTTACTAAAAGTATAGGCGACAACTTGCCAATTGTAGCCCATGCAAGTATTGCTGGCAGCAGTATGAATATATACTTTAATGGAAGCCTTATTTCATCTGCAACTGGTACGACCGATTCTACTTCTGGCACCATTACTTCCTCTGGTACACAAACCATTATAGCAACTGCTACGAGTGGAGGCGTTACAAGTAGCGATACAGTAAGCTTCTTCGTTGCCCCATCCAACAATGTAGCAGCTTTGCCAGCAGGAGTATCTGATGGTATTAATTATGAAGCAGGTGACACCTCGGTAACTTTGGTATTGTATGCCCCCAATAAGAAAAATATTGTGGTTGTAGGAGACTTTAGCGATTGGGTAGCATCTTCCAAAAACCTAATGAATGTTACCCCAGACGGTAATAGGTTCTGGCTTCGGATTACAGGACTTTCAAAAGGGGTAGAATATGGTTATCAATATCTGATTGATGGAACTTTGCAAGTATCGGATTATAATTCAGAAAAGATATTAGATAAATATGTAGATCCAATGATTCCTACGGCAAGTTATCCAAACCTTAAACCATTCCCTTCAAAAGCAGCTGGGTCGTTGGTGAGTGTACTCCAAACTGGACAGTCTCCTTATGTATGGCAAGTGCCTAATTTTACAAGACCCGACAAAAGAAACCTAATTATTTATGAGCTTTTACTTAGAGACTTTGTAGCCACACAGAACTGGCAAACATTAACGGATACACTTAATTATTTGAAAAGGCTTGGTGTAAATGCCATTGAAGTATTACCATTTTGCAATTTTGAAGGATTTAGTAGTTGGGGTTACAATTCTAACTTTTTCCTTGCACCAGATAAAGTATATGGTACATCAACTGCGCTTAAGCAATTTGTAGATGCCTGCCATGCACAAGGTATCGCAGTAATAATGGATCTGGCTATGGCTGATGTGTCTGGTAGTTCTCCATTGTCTGCCATGTATTGGAATTCGACTACTAACACGCCTGCTACAAACAATCCTTGGCTAAATGCAAAGTCTACTAATGGATATACAGTTGGTAGCCAATTTAATCATACTAGCCAAGCAACCATCGATTTGCGCAACAGGGTATACAAACGTTGGTTGATAGATTACAATTTAGATGGTTTTAGATTTGATTTGGCAGGGGCTTATTCACAAGCAACTTTAGGAGATAGCTACGATCAAAGTCGTGTAAATACATGGAACAATATAAATGCCTCTGTTCAGAGTATTTCTCCTGGCAGCTATTGCATTTTGGAAAGCTTTACGGCCGACAATTCCACCTATGTAAACAGTGGAATGTTGGTTTGGGGGGCTGGCAACTTAAACAGTACTGTAACACAAGCAACAATGGGCTTTAACAGCAATTGGGACTTTGTAAGCCAAGGTCTTTATACCAATCAGGGCTGCAATCAGGCTGGGTTGGTAGATTACCAAGAAAGCCATGACGAAACACTTACTGGCGACAGGAGGGTAATGTTTAAGAATGAACAATATGGTAATAGTTCGGGTTCTTATAACATTAAAGACATACCAACTGGATTAAAACGTGCGGCGATGGCTGCTTCATTCTGGGCATTGATACCTGGTCCTAAAATGATGTGGATGTTCGAAGAGTTAGGGTATGATTATTCTCCTAATGAATGTACAAATGGACTAACGGCTACTTGTAGCAACCTTGATCCCAAGCCATTACCATGGGGTAATATGTATCCCGATGCAAACAGGCAGGCATTGTATGTAGTATATAGTAAGCTATTTAAGGTACGCAATGCTTACCCTTCCACATTTTATAATGCAAACTCAACCGTTTACAATACCTCTGGTGCTGTGAAGTTTATGAGTGTATATAGTCCCACATTTCAAGTGGTTGTTTATGGAAACTTTGATGTTGTACAACAAACAGGCAGTGTTTCTTTCCCTAGTACAGGTACATGGTATAATTTATTCACTGGCAGTTCTATAAATGTGGCTTCAACAAGTTATCAAAATGTAACGTTGAGTCCGGGTGAGTATTATGTATATGTAAATCAAACGAATGTACTTCCTGTTGCTTGGGTCGATTTTACTGGCAGATATGAAAACGGAGGAGCGGTTTCATTAAACTGGACTACTGTAAATGAATTAAGTAATGATCATTATGATATTGAACGTAGCATAGATGGTAAAAGTTTTGTTACTATTGGATCAGTAGATGCCATGAAAAATGTAAGTGGTAATGGTAAATACTCATATACAGATATCACTTCACCTGCAGGCAAAATCTATTATCGTATTAAACAATTGGATGTTACTGGTAAGTTTAGTTTCTCAAAAGTAATTACGGTATCAACCAATGCAAGTACAAACACTTGGCGTACACTTTATGTTGGCAGCGGCGTGAAAGTGATTGCCCAAAGCGATATGAGTAGTATAAATATTGTGTTGCGTGATGTTTCTGGAAAACTTTTGGCACAAAAAAATACTAACAATGTTTCTAATGGTCAATCAATCGAAATGGCAACAAATACCTATTCAAAAGGAATGTATTTTATAACTGTTTCTTCTGAGAGCGAAACAAGAACAGATAAGGTTATTATTAAATAAATTATTTCATCCCACGTATGTTTAAAGCCCACGATTAATTTTCGTGGGCTTTTTGTTAATTGTATTTATGCCAATAACTATACTATGAATAATGGCAATTGAAGTCAGTTAAAAATAAAAAAAATCATCTGTATCAACAGACAACTCTTTAATTATAAATCAATGCTAATTCAGTATAAGTTAATAAAATTATTATCAACCATTCTTCAGGCAGGTTCAACCCATTACCCATTCACTACCATTAAGAAATAAGACCTACTTAGCAATAATTATGCTTTTAGAGAATGCTTTATCAGAAATTAGTATTCTTAAATAGTAATTGCCATTTGATAAATTTTGTGTGGGTATACTAACCTGCCCATTTGAAGCAACAAATGATTCATGTAATACTGTTTTGCCTAAAGCGTCTGACAATAATACTTCTAAAGGCTTCAAATCAAAATTTTCAGTTGCCACATGAATGTAGTTTCTGGCAGGGTTCGGATAAATTGTTATCTTTTCATCGCTTGAAATACTCAAAACACATACAGAAGAATAATTGAATAGTCCATTTTTGTCTATCTTTTTCAGACGATAATATATGGTACTACCTGTGTTGTATTTTATATCATCTGTATATGAATAATTGATGCTTCCCTCTGCATCCATAACACCAATTGGTATAAAATCACTACCGTCTACACGCTTCTCCACTATATATTTTGCCAAGTTTATTTCTTTATTCACTTGCCATTTAAGCAATACTTGATTTCTACTTTGCTTTCCAGTAAAATAAACCAGATTTACAGGAAGAATCGATAAACCAGGACAATCACCACCCCAAATCCTATGAACATATTGAGGACTATCTATAAAAGGATTTCTATTGTTTTGAAAAGTATAGGTTCCATTGTTTCTATCAATCTCTTTTTGGCTTACAGGATCTTGGTCATTCCATCGAAGCATCATCTGCAAGAAAGGAATGTTTACTGCCGGGAATGTAGTATTGCCAAATGATTGAGCAGCATCAGGATTGCTGGACCAAGTAGGGATGTTGTCTTCATACATTGTCACAAAATATAGAAAGGCTCTTGCCACGTCTCCTTTAAATTCATCTCTCGGCTCAAATACAGTTCCTGTAATACCAGCCAATGCGGAGGGACCAAGTTTACTACCATTTTTACTGGTAAAACTAGGTGTTGTTACCTCTCAGTAAGGATAATTTGATCTTTCTGCATTTACTTTTCCATCTGTTGGGAAAATGAAATTATAATCTGTTGCAGTGCCACTAGTGGAAGTAGTTCCACTAAACCAACTTAGTGGTACAGAATGTTCTCTATTATAACAGCCGCCCTCGCCAGTATAATTACCACATTGATTTTTGGAAGGAGTAAACTGGTAAGGATCAATACTGTCGGGTATTGAAGAGTAAATATCATAAATTACATTGGCAGAACCAGAGTCTAATGTACGTGGCTTAATGTCTGTTTTAGGGTATTGAGACCATAAGGCTGAATATGATTGAGGTTTTACAGAGGAAGAAATAATTTTTTTTAACGCTGTTTTTAGACTCGCACACGATAGTGTATCTGTACCAGAGTAATAACTTGAAGGGGGTTGCGCAAAAAGGGCTGAGCAAAAAATAAGTTCAAAAAGGGATAATAGCAGTAATTTCATTTTTGATATATAAGTGGCGAAAATAATGCAATATTTGCTCTTTTTATATCATTTAGTTGCAATGTTTTACCTTTTTCCAAAAAGAAGACTACCAATTCTAACCATAGTACTACCCTCTTCGATGGCTAACAGATAGTCGCCGCTCATTCCCATACTGATTGTTGATAAATGACAATTTGGGGTTATGAAGTTTTTATATTTATCAAATAATGATGTAAGTCGCCTGAATTCTTTTCTCAAAAGTTGTTGATCTTCCGAGAAACTAGCCATACCCATCATTCCTCTAATTGTAATATGGGTTAGACCAGCTAGGTTTGTTGAAAAAAGCTCATCTAATTCTGCCTCATCAAAGCCGAATTTCGTTTCTTCCTGTGCTATATGAATCTGTATTAAACAATCTATCGTTCTATTAGCTTTGCCAGCTTGTATATTTATTTCTTTTAGTAAATTATAGCTATCTACCCCTTGAATTAAGTAGATAAAAGGTACAATATATTTTACTTTGTTACGCTGTAAATGTCCTATGAAGTGCCACCTTATATCGCTAGGCAATAGACCCTGCTTATCAATTAATTCTTGTACATAATTTTCTCCAAAGTCACGCTGACCAAGGTTATACAAAGCCTCTATATCTGATGTAGGCTTTGTTTTGCTTACTGCTACCAACGTTGTATGCGTTAGTTTTATCGATTCTGTAATACTTTTATATACTTCTTCGTTTATCATTTTTCAGTTGCAAATTATCAATTAACTCTTTTCTTCCCAAACTTGCACCAAATGTACCAAAACTTCTACTGCTTTTTTCATATCTTTTACCCCAATCCATTCGTGCTTACTATGAATTGCCTGCATTCCTGTAAAAATATTGGGGCATGGCAATCCCATAAAACTTAGTCTGCTACCATCGGTTCCACCTCTTATAGGCTCCTTTGTTACAGATAGCCCTGCTCTTGTGTAAGCTTCTTCTGCATAGGCAACAACTTTAGGATGATGTTGTAATACTTCTTTCATATTTCTGTATTGCTCTTTTACTTCAAAACTCATGGAAGCTTTTGGATAACGTTTGAGTACATTTTCAGCAATTATTCTTAACCTGGTCTCATGTTCTGCCAATTTTGATGTATCGAAGTCTCTGACAATAAATGAAATACTTGCCTTTTCAGCAATTCCTTCTATCTGTACCGGATGTACAAACCCTTCTCTTTTTTCTGTTGTTTCTGGGCTCCATTCTGTTGTGGGTAAAGCTGTCAAAATTTCGCTTACTATTTTTATAGCATTTATTAGCGTGTTTTTTCCATAACCTGGGTGAGCAATTACACCTGTAACTGAAATGGTGACACCATCGGCACTAAAGGTTTCATCTTCTAATGTACCTTCTTCTCCACCATCTAGAGTATATGCAAAGTCTGCACCTAGCTTTTGCATATCTATTTTAGCAGTACCCTCCCCAATTTCTTCATCAGGTGTAAACAATATCTTTATTATACCATGCTTTACCTCAGGGTGTGTTATTAAATAATTGGCCATATCCATTATCTCTGCAAGACCGCTTTTGTCATCTGCGCCTAATAGAGTATTACCACTAGCTGTAATAATACAAGATCCAATATGCTTTTTTAAATAGGGATACTTGTCTGTAGAAATAATCTGCGTTTTATCATCAGGCAACACAATATCACTACCATCATATCCGTTATGTAAAATTGGAATTACGTTGGTCCCACTGCAATCAGGAGCAGTATCCACGTGGCTACAAAAGCAAATAACAGGAATATTTTTTGAAGAGTTGGCTGGGATATTAGCATATACATAACCGTAATCGTCGACATGTGCATCAGAAAGCCCCATACTTAATAGTTCATTTGCTAGAACTGTCGAAAGCTTTTTTTGTTTTTCTGTAGACGGGTGTGAATGACTTTCCGGATTACTCTGTGTATCTAATTGTACATATTTTAAAAACTTTTCTATAACAGTAAACTCGTAAGTTTCAAACATAAGTGTTAATTTGCCGCAATATTATAATTTATAAACCGATGAACAATATTTTACATGCAAAGCAAGGTTGGGTAAGAGCGTTAATTTTATTTTTTGTAGGTATAAGTCTCGGTGGTTTAATCGCATCACCAATTGATACCTTAATTGAAATGGGGTACTTGGGTGGTACTCATACTGCAAATGATTCTTTGTTAGATATTTGTCTTTTTTTTCTTACTAATAAGATTGGCGCATTAGCTTTTTTATGGTATTTGAGAAAGAAAGTTGATGGTCTATCTATATATTCATTAGGATTTGAGTGGAAAGGATTTGGTATCAATGCCCTAATTGGTGTTGGTGTTGCTGTAGGAATAATCGGCGTTGGAACTATCCTATTAACTACCGGTGGGAACCTCTCTTTTAAAGGGATGAACTTTGATCCATTGAATTTTTCTGTGTCAACTCTGTTTTTTATACTTGTTGCTTTTGTAGAAGAGATTATTGTAAGAGGATATGTACTTAGTAATCTCATGGAGAGTATGAATAGGTGGCTTGCTTTGTTTATTTCGGCGGTAATTTTTAGTATCATGCACTCCGGAAATCCTGATACAACACTCATGGCATTGTTAAATATTTTCGTTGCAGGGATTTTGTTGGGTGTAAACTATATATATACAAAAAATTTATGGTTTGCAATTTTCTTTCACTTTGCGTGGAACTTCTTCCAAGGAACAATTATTGGGTATCATGTAAGTGGTCTATCAATAGATACAGGTCTTTTTGAAATTTATATTAATGGTCCAGACGAAATTACAGGTGGATTATTTGGGTTTGAAGGCTCGGCATTTGCGTTGATTCTTCAGGTTATAGCTATTGTGGCATTAGCTATGTACTATGAAAATAGGTATGGCAAAAGAATCGTCAATGCGAAGAAGGTTGAACTTGTTCCACAAACTCCTAAAAAAGCAGAACCACGTGATTATAATGATCCTATCACTTCTGAAGAGTAGTTTTATCTATAAACCATACTATCACACACCTACATTTGCACCATGTCTGAAAGTGTTTATGTAAATCAAAATGGCAAAGTCATCAAAGAAAGCCATGCAACGATCTCTGTAAATAATCGCTCCTTTCGTTATGGCGATGGGTGTTTTGAGACTATGAAAATAAATTCTGGCAAACTCCTTTTAGCAGACTATCATTTTGAAAGATTGTTTTTGTCCCTAAAGTTGTTGCAGTTCGAAGTGCCTTCATTTATTACCCCTAGATATCTTCATGACCAAATTTTAGAGCTTACTAAAAGGAATCAGCACGAAAAATTGGCACGAGTTCGCCTAACAATATATAGAAGTGAGGGTGGTTTATATGACCCTCAAAACCTAAGATCAAACTTTATTATTCAGACATGGGAACTGAATAATGCTAATAATAGTCTCAATGAAAATGGACTTGTAATTGATGTTTTTGAGGGCGCCAAAAAGGTCTGCGATAATTATTCAGCTATAAAAAGCAATAACTACCTCAGCTATGCTATGGCTGCGCTTTGGGTGAAGCAACAAAAAATAAATGATGCAATTTTATTGAATCCACATAACCGTATTGCTGATGCTACAATTGCAAATGTGTTTATGGTGAAAGATGGAATTGTAAAAACACCTAGTTTGAGCGAAGGTGGCATTAACGGTATTATGAGAAGGAATTTGTTGGATAGACTGCCCGATATAGGAATTGAAATTATAGAAACAAGCTTGTCAGTAGATCAGCTTCTGGTTGCAGATGAAATATTTTTAACAAATAGTATATATGGTGTGAGGTGGGTGAAGCGGTTTAAAGAAAAAAATTATTCCAATTACATAACTACTTTGATTTCTAAGAAACTTGTTCATATAAATCTTTAAATTTTAGAGGTTGTATTCTTCTTTTAATTGCTCTATTGCTTTTTTTAGAACTATTTCTATTCTGAAAACTATTTCTGGAGTAATATCAAGGTCAATTCCTTGTTTTCCATTTAGCTCGACTGCTCTAATATCATCTCGAATACTAGCAATTTGCATAGTATCAATGTTGCTTTTTAGATTATGGGCTTCATTGGCCATTTGTTTCCAGTCTTGATTTTTGCTATGTTCTACCATAGTTTGTAGTACAGGAGGGACCGTATTTACAAATGTTTGTGCTATTTCTTTTATAAAATCAGCATCTCCCATTGCCATTTCATCAATTAAAGAGAGGTCATATAAGCGTTCACCCGAGGTACTCATAATAGTCTTTTTTTATTTTCTAATATAAGTTCAATCAAATTGTATAATTCGTCTTCTTTAAATGGCTTACTCAGATAACCATCCATTCCCAAATCCAAATATTTATTGTTGACACCTAGTTGTACATTAGAAGTAAGTGCAATAATAGGTATTGTCTTCTTGTTGGGATTTAGCATATTCCTGATGTCTTTAGTTGCGGTAATACCATCTTTATTAGGCATATGTATATCCATCAATATGCAATCAAAGTCATGTTGTTCTACTTGCATTACAGCTTCCTCTCCATCTTTTGCTATAACAGTTATAAAACCCCATTGATTGAGCATTGTCTTGGCTATAAGTTTATTTATTTCATTGTCTTCTGCAATTAGTACTTTAAGAGAGCCAAGTTTATTAGTTACCATATCAAAATTTCAAGGAAGTTTCTAAGTTAAAACGAAAAAAAAGTAATTCTATTGCTTTAAATGCAACCAAATTTATAGGAATATTTTAATTTACCACTCATTTACAAAGCAAATAGGTATTATTTCTCTTTCTTTTATCACATAATTGTGTAAATAATCTTTTTTCTTCGTTAGGTTCGTTTATTTTTGTTACCTATGGAAGTAACAACAGCACTTGTAGAGAAATTAGCAAACCTTTCTCGATTGTATTTTACCGATGAAGAAATGAAAGGATATACCGCCGATTTGCAAAATATGATATCTTTTGTAGATAAGCTCAATGAAGTAGATACTTCTGGTGTGAATCCAATTCTTCACATGGGTGATGCAGTAAATGCTTTGAGGAAAGACGAAGTAAAAGGAAGTATATCTAGGGAGGAGGCCTTGCTTAACTCTCCCATCAAAGACAACCAGTTTTTCAAGGTGCCAACTGTCATTAAGAAGTGATTAGTTATTAGTGTTTTGAGGTAAGATAATTAATAACTAATAAAAACATCTAATAACTAAATAACATGGATCCTATTATTCTTTTAGAAAATTTAGAGAAAGCATACTTTATGGGAAAGCAAACAATACCTGTTTTGAAAGGTATCACGCTCTCTATACAAAAGAATGAATATGTTGCATTGATGGGGCCAAGTGGCAGTGGTAAGAGTACTTTGATGAACATCTTGGGATGCTTAGATTCTCCCACGGGAGGAAGGTATATCCTCAACAATAAAGACGTTAGTAAAATGCTCGATGATGAGTTGGCTGAAGTTCGAAATACCGAAATTGGTTTCGTATTTCAACAATTCAATCTATTGCCACGACTTTCAGCAGCTGAGAATGTGGCACTTCCACTCATTTATGCAGGAATTAACAAAAAAGAAAGAATTGAAAGGGCGATGGAAGCTTTGCAAAAGGTAGGACTCGCCGACAGAAGTCATCATAAAAGTAATGAATTAAGTGGTGGACAAATACAACGTGTCGCCATAGCCCGTGCATTGGTGAATAATCCTTCGCTGTTATTGGCTGATGAACCAACGGGTAACTTAGACAGTAAAACCTCTGTAGAAGTTATGGAAATCTTCGGGAAAATACAAGCAGGTGGAAATACGGTTGTATTGGTAACTCATGAGGAAGACATTGCCTCTTATGCACATAGGGTGGTAAGATTGAAGGATGGATTACTAGAAAGTGATAAAAATCACACCGAATACATGGATAGCAAAAAAGGGTAGTGATTAATGAATAAAATCGGTGAGAATAAACAAAATTCAATAGTCGTATCTTTTATTTAGGTTACAAAAGATATAAAGAAGTGAACTTGCTAATATGTGAAAAGTAATCTCTAGAACCGAAATTAATACCTGAACTTGCTATAATCAATATAAGATTTTATCCTAAATTCACATTGACTCGTATTGTATTGGTGTGTTTTGAAAGCTATAAATTGACAGTCAGATACATGAAGTAGCAATAATTTATACTAATATTCGTTTATTAACCTAACGAATGAAATATAATACGGTGTCTAACAATAGAATTTCCCACTTTTATATTATTAAGATAAGTGAGTGTTTTTTTGAATAAGCTGATAAAAAAAGTAACGACACAGATTAAATCATAAACTTTTCATATTTTCAGCGTTTTTTAAGTAGAAAATGAGACGTAGCCAATATGATGAGAGTCATTTATTGTGGAATTGTTTAATTCTACATTTGTAAAATTTGAAATTGAAATTATAGAATGGAGATGCTGTCAGACAATCAAATCAATACTGATTTGAATTTATTAAATGAAAGGGTAAACAGGTTTACAAGGGCGGAAGAACTCAAGGCATCTGGGATGTATCCTTATTTCAGGGTAATTGAATCGGATCAAGACACCGTTGTTGTTATTAATGGCAAAAAGGTACTTATGTTTGGCTCCAATAGTTATTTGGGCTTAACAAATCATCCTGAAATTAAGAAAGCGACCATTGCTGCTGTAAACAAATACGGATCGGGGTGTGCTGGATCTAGATTTTTGAATGGTACCCTAGATATTCATATACAGCTTGAAGAAGAGCTTGCAGATTTTGTAGGTAAGGAGGCTGCTTTGGTATTCAGCACTGGGTTTCAGGTGAATATTGGTGTTATTCCTGCTTTGCTTTCTCGTAATGACTACTTAATTCTTGATGAATTGGATCATGCTTGTATTCTTGAAGCAAGCCGTCTAACTTTTGCTAAAACTCTAAAATATAAGCATAATAATTTAGCATCTCTAGAACGGGTTTTACAATCTTGTGATCCCGAAAGGATAAAGCTAATTGTAGCAGATGGGGTATTTAGTATGGATGGGGATATTGTAAATCTTCCAGGGCTTGTTGATCTTGCGAAAAAATATAATGCCAATATTATGATGGATGATGCACACGCTTTGGGTGTTATCGGACAAAACGGTAGGGGAACAGCTGATCACTTCGGGTTGACTAATGAAGTAGACTTAATTATGGGTACTTTTAGCAAATCGCTTGCCTCTATTGGTGGTTTTATTGCAGCTAATAAAACCGTAATAGAATTTTTAAAACATCATGCCCGTTCCTTAATTTTTAGTGCAAGTATATCACCTGCCTCCACAGCAAGTGTATTGTCTGCATTGCAGATTATTAAAAGAGAGCCAGAAAGAATTGATAAGCTATGGAAACTTACGCATTATGCTTTGAAAAGCCTACATCAGCTTGGATTTGATACAGGTGTTTCCTGTACGCCCATTATCCCTATCTATATAAGAGATGATTTAAAAACATTTCAGCTTTCAAAGATGCTACTGGACGAAGGTGTCTTTGTGAATCCGGTTACCTCCCCCGCTGTACCCAAAGATGATACTTTAATTAGATTTAGTTTGATGGCCACTCATACCAAAGAGCAAATAGATGAAGCAGTTGGTAAAATATATTCGGTATCTAAAAGACTGGGAATTTTATAATAAACAACAATAACAACAAAAAAAAATTATTCATGAGTATTCAAATTAAAGAAGTCGTCTCCAAAGCCGATATGAAGGCTTTTATTCACTTCACAGATACTTTATACAAAGATCATCCTTATTATGTACCTCCATTGAGCTTTGACGAAGCAGCTACTTTAAACAAAAAAAAGAATCCTGCTTTCGATTACTGTGAAGCCCGTTATTGGCTTGCTTATAAAGGGAACAGAGTGGTAGGACGTGTTGCGGGCATTATAAATAATGCCTACATAGATAAATGGAAAAATAAATACATCCGTTTTGGCTGGATAGATTTTGAAGATGATGAGGAAATTAGCCGCTTGTTGATAGAACAGGTTCAGGATTGGGCTAAGGAAAAAGGATTGGAAGCCATTCATGGTCCACTCGGATTTACCGATTTGGATCATGAAGGAACATTAATAGAAGGTTTCGACCAATTGGGTACTCTAGCGTCTATTTATAATTATCCTTATTATCAAAGGCACTTCGAAAAACTTGGTTTTGAGAAGGATACCGATTGGGTAGAATATAAGATTAAAATCGAAAAACAAGTTCCAGAGAAGTTTACCAGAATAGCTGCTATTGTAGAACGCCGGTTGAAACTGAAAGTAATAAAAGCCAAAAAGCCAAAAGAAATACTACCTTATGGAACGGCTATTTTCGAATTGATTAATGATGCATATTCTCATTTGTACGGGGTAACGCCCCTAACGCAACGGCAAATGGATTATTATACCAAAATGTACTTTTCATTCATGAAGGTAGAGTTTGTGACTATCATTGTTGATAGCGAAGGAAAACTTGCAGCATTTGGTATAACCATGCCGTCTTTATCTAAGGCCTTGCAAAAGAATAAAGGCAAATTGCTGCCGTTTGGTTTTATTCCAATCTTACAGGCAATGAAGAAAAATAACATGGCCGATTTGCTGATGGTGGCCATCAGGAAAGATTTGCAAGGAAAGGGGGTAAATGCTATGTTGATGAAAGAAACGTATGAATCTTATGTAAAGCATGGGGTTGATACGGTAGAATCTAATCATGAATTAGAAGATAATACCAAAGTGCAATCTATGTGGGAAGACTTTACGGCTGTTCAGCACAAACGCCGTAGGTGCTTTATAAAAAGGTTTTAGTACAAAACAACGACAACACTATGGTTAGCAATTATGGGTATATTCTACCTGTAATAATTAACCATTTTTTTTAGTGTAAACCGATTATTAGTTTATGAAACCAAATCTACTCATTACCGGTGCAAGTGGCTTTATTGGTAGTCATCTTATTGAAGAATCATTGTTGAAAGGTTACAAGGTATTTGCTGCAGTACGAAAAAGCAGTAAGCTAATTTTGCCCGACAATACAGATGTAACTGTGGTTCAGCTAGATTATTATGACCAAGCTAAGTTGGTTGAACAATTAGCTAATTTAAAACTACAATACGGTCGTTTTGAGTATTTAATTCACAATGCTGGTATTACGAGAGCAAATAAACCAGATGAATTTAATGAAGTAAATAATTTACTGCCTCAAAGGCTTGTAACAGCTTTAGTAGCTTCCAAAAATATTCCTGATAAGTTATTATTAGTAAGTTCAATGGCGGCTTTTGGCCCCGGAGACAAAAAGTCTATGATACCTATCTCTGTAAATATGCCCATGAATCCTATCAGTAATTATGGCAAAAGCAAAAAAGCAATTTCCAACTTCTTTCTAACCCAGTCACCAATTCCTTTCATTCTGGTTTATCCTACAGCCGTATATGGACCTCGGGATAAAGATTTTATTGAGTTTGTAAAGCTAATAAAGAATGGATTTGAGCCTTATCTTGGTTTATATCATCAGGCATTATCAATGGTACATGTAAGCGATTTGTCTTTTGCTATTGTAGGATTATTAGAAAAGGGTAGTAATAATGAACAATATATTGTTAGTGACGGCAAGAACTACAATAAAAAAGAGTTGGGCTCCATCATTAAACGGATATTAAACAAGAATACCATAAAACTCTTTATACCGGTTACTCCCGTTTTATGGATAGCCGGGTTGATAGAGGTTGTTTATAAAATAGTTGCTCCCAATAAAACGCCCCTTTTAACGAAAGAGAAGATAAATGAAATAAGTGCTGCTAATTGGAGTTGTGATGCTAAAATGGTATGGGAAGTACTCGGCACAAAGCCTCGCCACGACTTGGAGAGTGGTATGCTGCACACAATTGAATGGTATGATAACAATGGAATGTTGTGAGGTATTGAATACCTATTGCAAAATATTCCAGTAAGAAATAAAGGAAGGTACAAGTCATTATATGGAAGCTTCTGCCAAAGGAAAACCAATAAAAAAGCAGGTTAATAATTGCTTGCAAACTACTAGTGTAGCTGAGATTATGCTAACCGAGTGTTTTTAATATACTCATGCCTTCGTTCCAGTTTGTATGTCCGGAATCTACGTTGATGTGCCCTGCATTGCCAATGTTTATAAATTCACTTCCCCATTTCTCTGCAAAGAACCTTGCCCTGTCCAACGAAACCCAAATATCGTCTGCACTTGCTATAACTATTGTCTTAAAGTTTATTCTTTCAAGAGGAATTGGGGAGAAACCTTTCGTTGGGAAAGTATAATGTGGTGCTTCAAGATCGCTAGGCGCAACAAGTAAAGCACCCTTTATCTGCCTCTTATACTTTTTTACCCAATTTACAATTGTCAAACAGCCTAAACTGTGTCCAATAAGTACAACTGTTGCAAGATCAAACTCGGCCACTTTATTATCAATTGTATGTATCCATTCACTGCAAGTGGGAGCATCCCATTCTTGTTGCTCTATTCTAAAGAAATTATCACCTGAATTTTGAAAATATGTCTGCCAATGTTGTGGACCCGAGTTTCCAAGACCTGGGACGATTAAATAATTTGTCATTTCAAAATAAAGTTGTTATTATAATTGTGTCTTTATATCTTACAGTTGCGCTTGAAATTCAGGCCTTTCTTAATATCTTCTCCATCTTTTTGCCTTTCGCTAATTCATCTACTAACTTGTCTAAAAATCTTACCTGCTTTGTTAAGCGATTCTCAATTTCGTCAATTCTGTAACCACATATTAATCCAGTAATGAGGTCGGCATTGGTATTTAATTGGGCTTGGTTGAAGAATGTCTTAAAAGTTGCAGTTTCAGCTATAAGTTGTTGCAGTTTTGCTTCATCAAAACCTGTGAGCCACTCTATAACCAGGTGTAATTCTTTTTTTGTTCTTCCTTTTCGCTCAATTTTGGCGATATAATGCGGATAAACTGATGCGAAACTCATTTTGGCAATCCGCTCATCATGTTCGATAGTTGTTTTCATTTCTCTAAATTTTTGAACCATTTTTTAGCATTTGGTCTTCGATGCGGACATCCCGGCCAACAACAAGGTTGGCGTTTCCCTTCGTTCAAATCTTCCAACATACGTACTATATGTTCTTCCCTCGTTTCGCTTTTTTTTACGATTGTTATCCAGCAAATCCACTCATTACGTTGAATAGGGGTAAGTCTATTCCATTTCTCAGCTATTACGGTAATAGAAGATAATGCTTTATGCATATCATCCGGCACTTCATGTAAGATGCCATTTAAAATTTCAATTGTCATTACTGTTGCTTATTAGTACTATTAGTAGTTAATCGTTGTTGTGAGAATTACCTGTGCGTGATAATCTCTCCTGAAAATCAGTTATAAACTAGCGCCTATGACTTCCCAAACTATCAAATTATATCTCTAACCTTGCTAAACACGAACAGGTATTGCGAATTTGGCTTTTAAGAGAGTATCCTGTAATAAACTACTGCTGAATGAATGCAATATTTACACACCTGTTGGTATTCCGAACTTTGCCGATGTTGGGTGTTCTTCACCTACATCTTTCAAGAGGCAGTCTCTCATTTCTTCCAAAAAGACAAATTTAGTATTTCCTGTAACATAATAGTGCTACTTGGGAGTAAAGTAAGGACTTAGTCGTTTAT
>CAISCV010000064.1 GCA_903883945.1 uncultured Chitinophagaceae bacterium
ATAAAATTAAAAACAAGAAATGACAAGTACCGCACAAAGAGCAGAATTACAAGCTAAAATATGGAAAATAGCCAACGATGTACGTGGCTCGGTGGATGGATGGGATTTTAAACAGTTTGTATTAGGCACACTTTTCTATCGCTTTATCAGTGAAAACTTTACCAAATACATTGAAGGTGGTGATGAGAGCATTAACTATGCAAAATTGTCTGACGATGTAATAACACCCGAAATAAAAGAGGATGCCATTAAAACGAAAGGGTATTTTATTTATCCTAGTCAACTGTTCGTGAATGTTGCTGAAACAGCCAATACCAATAGCAATCTGAATACTGATTTAGCCGCCATCTTTAATGCCATTGAAAGTTCGGCAAATGGATTTCCTTCCGAACAAGATATAAAAGGATTGTTTGCCGATTTTGACACAACGAGTACCCGGCTAGGCAATACCGTTGAAAATAAAAACAGCCGTTTAGCTGCAGTATTAAAAGGTGTATCGGAGCTTAATTTTGGCAATTTTGAAGATAATGAGATTGACCTTTTTGGCGATGCTTACGAGTTTCTTATTTCTAATTATGCCGCTAATGCAGGCAAATCGGGCGGTGAGTTTTTTACGCCACAGTGTGTATCTAAGTTGATTGCGCAACTCGCTATGCACAAACAAGAAAAGGTAAACAAGATTTATGACCCTGCGGCAGGTTCAGGTTCTTTATTGTTGCAAGCTAAAAAACACTTTGACAATCATATTATAGAAGAAGGATTTTTTGGGCAGGAAGTAAACCACACTACCTATAACCTTGCCCGTATGAACATGTTTTTGCACAACATCAATTACGACAAATTTAATATGGCGCTTGGCGATACACTTTTACATCCTCATTTTGGCGATGACAAACCTTTTGATGCCATTGTGTCTAATCCACCTTACGCTTTAAACTGGATTGGTGATGGTGACCCTACCCTTATTAATGATGACCGTTTTGCTCCTGCGGGTGTGCTTGCTCCTAAATCGAAAGCAGACTTTGCCTTTGTATTACATGCCCTCAGTTATCTTTCTGGTAAAGGAAGGGCTGCTATCGTTTGTTTTCCCGGTATCTTTTACCGTGGTGGTGCAGAGCAGAAAATACGGAAGTATTTGATAGATAATAACTTTGTAGAGACCATCATCTCTTTAGCACCTAACTTATTCTTTGGCACTTCAATAGCGGTAACCATTCTGGTATTGTCGAAACATAAAACTGATACTAAAACGCAGTTTATAGATGTAAGTGGTGAAGATTTCTACAAGAAGGCAACCAATAACAACCTGCTTACCGATGCTCATATTGAACAAATTATGGCAATGTTCGATAGCAAAGAGGATGTGGAACACGTTGCCATATCTATAGACAATACCAAAATTGCTGAAAATGATTATAACCTATCGGTAAGTAGTTATGTAGCAGCGAAGGATAACAGGGAGAAGGTAGATATTGCGCAACTGAATGAAGAGATAGCAACCACCGTTGATAAGATAAATAGGCTACGCATGAGCATTGATGCGATTATAAACGAGATAGAAAGCTAATTATGAGAGAAAAACAAACAAATAAATTAGCTGTAAGATCTTCTGCTGCAGAATACTTAACATTTGTTGCTGCCACAGGTGAAAGTGGAGTAGAGGCTGTGTATGCCGATGAAAATATTTGGTTGTCGCAAAAAATGATGGGTGTTTTGTATGGTGTAGATGTGCGAACGGTCAATTTTCATTTGAAAACTATTTTTGCTTCAAGTGAATTGGTGGAGGATTCAGTTATCCGAAAATTTAGGATAACTGCCACAGATGGTAAAAATTACGAAACCCAACACTATAATCTTTCTGCTATTATTGCTGTAGGTTATAAGGTAAATTCTGAGCGAGCTGTTCAATTTAGAAAATGGGCAACACAAATAGTGCAAGAATTTACCATTAAAGGGTTTGCGATGGATGATGAGCGTTTGAAAAATGATGGTACTATCCTCGGTAAAAAATACTTTGAAGAACAGCTACAGCGAATAAGAGAAATTAGATTGAGTGAGCGGAAATTCTATCAGAAAATTACCGATATATATGCAACTGCTATAGATTATGATATAACCGCTACAGCTACTAAGCGTTTTTTTGCAACAGTTCAAAACAAATTACATTGGGCAATTCATGGCAATACTGCCGCAGAAATAATTGTAAAAAGGGCTGACCATCAAAAAGAAAATATGGGTTTAACCACCTGGAAAGATGCTCCCGAAGGAAAAATACAGAAATTTGATGTTTCAGTTGCTAAAAATTATTTGTCCGTAAAGGAGATGCAACAATTACAGCGTTTGGTTTCTGCCTATTTGGACATTGCCGAGGATATGGCAATGAGACAAATACCCATGACTATGGAGGATTGGGAAACCCGTTTGAATAGATTTATTGAGGCAACGGAAAGAAAAATACTTCAGAATGTAGGGGCTGTAACTGCCGAAATAGCCAAAGCACATGCTGAATCTGAATTTGAAAAATATAGAATTGTTCAAGACAGATTGTTTGAAAGTGATTTTGACAGATTGATAAAAAACAAACTACCCCCTGAAAAGGAAGAAGAAAGAAATAATGGTTAATGGTTAATGGTTAGTGGTTAATGATTAATGGTTAATGGTTAATGATTAATGATTAATGATTAATGGGTTTCAGACCATTTCGTTGACGTCAACAAAATGATAGAATTGGGTATTAACTCTCGTAGCAACTGTTCGGATTTTCCGAACAGTTCAAAATGAAGGAAATTGAGAGTTAATGGTTAATGATAAATTAAAAATTATGAGTCATTTAGATAGTTTATTAGAAGGCGTTGAGGTGGAGTGGAAGACTTTGGGAGAGGTTGCAGACTATGAACAACCAACTAAATACCTTGTTTCTTCAAAAAATTATTACGATAAATATAAAACTCCTGTATTGACAGCAGGAAAGACTTTTATCCTTGGATATACTGATGAAACAGAGGGAATTTATAAAGCATCTAAAAATCCAGTAATAATTTTTGATGATTTTACAACTGCTAATAAATGGGTTGATTTCGATTTTAAAGCAAAGTCGTCTGCAATGAAGATGATTACTTCAAATGATGAATCTAAGGCTTTATTAAAATATATTTATTATTGGCTAAATACATTACCAAGTGGATTAGTTGAAGGTGACCATAATAGACAATGGATAAGTAATTATGCTAACCTTCAAATCCCCATACCACCGCTCTCTGTCCAAAAAGAAATTGTTCGTATATTAGATACTTTTACAGAGCTTACAGCAGAGCTTACAGCAGAGCTTACAGCGCGTAAAAAGCAGTATAATTACTATAGGGAGGAGTTGTTGAGCTTTGATTGTCTGAATCAGGATTTGCAGGATTCACCCGATTTTCAAGATGTGCGGAGTAAGGTGGAGTGGAAGAGTTTGGGGGAGGTGGCTTTTATTGGAACCGGTAGCCACGATACCCAAGATGCAATTGATGATGGAGATTACATATTTTATGCAAGAGGTGTTGCACCATTAAAGCTGAATTCATTTGATTTTGATGAAACAGCCATTATTACAGCAGGTGATGGTGTAGGTGTTGGGAAAGTTTTTCATTGGGCTGTTGGTAAATATGCTCTTCATCAAAGAGCATACAGGATAGTTCCCAATGCGAAAGAAATTTTTCCAAGATATGTTTATCATTACATCGTTGCAAACTTCTATTCTTACATAGAGAAAACATCTGTTAGTTCTTCTGTTACCTCAATGAGAAAACCTATGTTTTTAAAATTCCCTATACCTGTCCCTTCACTAGAAGAACAAGAACGTATAGTTTCCATACTTGACAAATTTGACATCCTTACTACTTCTATCAGTGAAGGGTTGCCAAAAGAGATTGAGCTACGAAAAAAGCAGTATGAATATTATAGGGATAGGTTGCTGAGGTTTAAAAGTGTCTGAATCAGGATTTGCAGGATTAAAGGATTAGCAGGATTGGAAAGTGATATAAACATCCTGAATATCCTAAAATCAATTTAATCCTGATTCAGACAAATGATAAAGTATCTGAATCAGGATTTGCAGGATTAGAGGATATGTAGGATTGGGAAATAAATCTTGAAAATCCTATAATCAATCTAATCCTGATTCAGACAAATGATAAAGTATCTGAATAAGGATTTGCAGGATTAGAGGATATGCAGGATTGGGAAATAAATCTTGAAAATCCTACAATCAATCTAATCCTGATTCAGACAAATGATAAAGTATCTGAATCAGGATTTACAGGATTTGAGGATATGTAGGATTGGGAAATAAATCTTGAAAATCCTATAATCAATCTAATCCTGAT
>CAISCV010000065.1 GCA_903883945.1 uncultured Chitinophagaceae bacterium
GCAGATGCAAGTAGCTTTCTGGCAGCCGCATTTGAAGCTGTAGATATTTACCGCAGACGACACGGCTATAAAGATGCCCGCTCGAACCCGATGCGTAAAGTAAGTGCAAGAATGTTTGCCAACAGTGTAGATGAAAAGTTGGAAGAAGCTTAGGAATAATAAATAAATAGAAATGATAAAAATAACGAACGATTGCTTGGAAGTTACCATAGCCGAGGCAGGTGCAGAGCTACAAAGTATCTATAACAAACAGACCAACCTGGAATATATGTGGAGCGGCGACCCTGCTTTTTGGGGGAAGAAAAGCCCGGTACTTTTTCCGGTGATTGGTGGCATGAAAAACAATAGTTTTCAATATAAAGGAAACACGTATACCCTTCCAAGGCACGGTTTTGCCCGAGAACAAGTGTTTGAGGTAGCCCACCAAACGGCAGACAGTGTTACCTTCTCATTAGCCACAACAGCGGAAACATTGCAAGTGTACCCTTTTCAGTTCAAATTTTCTATCACCTACAGTTTGCGTGAAAATACCCTCGACACCACCTATCTGGTAGAGAATAACGATGAAGAAACCCTGTATTTTTCTGTAGGGGCGCACCCTGCATTTAAAGTTCCTTTGGTAGATGAGGAAGCTTATTCAGACAGTTTTATTGAGTTTAGTGAAACAGAAAATGCCCCTATTTATCGCTTATTGGATACTATTGTAGTGGACATAAACCCTACGCCTTTCTTTGAAAACACCAACCGATTGCCTCTTACCAAAGAACTTTTTTATGGCGATGCATTGGTGTTTAAGGAACTGAAATCTACCGCTATGTCTATCCGCAGCAAGCATAACAATCACGGACTTACGGTTTCCTACGAAGGCTTTCCTTTTATGGGTATATGGAGTGCAAAAGATGCCGACTTTGTTTGTATTGAGCCGTGGTGTGGCATTGCCGACCGGGCAGATACTACGGGCATTTTACAAGAAAAAGAAGGAATAAATAAGTTAGCTGCTAACGCAAACTTTAGCCGAACCTGGAGTGCTACTATGTTCTAAGCTTCAAACAGATTAGATAGCAAAAGGCTCAGAATGTTGTACATCCTGAGCCTTTTTTATTAACAAATACCACTGATTGATGGAACTTAAACGAAGGGTCTTGCAGCAATGTCATTTAGTTAATAGGGAAGAGTAATCTCGAAGAAGCAGGGAGGAGAGATTTAGGTAGGAAATAGTGTTTCACTTTTAGGACCTAGAGCAGGGTCGTTTTGAAGTATACGCCAAAACTAAACAACAAAGGGTCTTGCCGTCTTTTGATACTTAAACAGGTTGAAACAGCTGAATTATACAACATTTTAAATTATAGTATAATACTTTATCCGTTGGTGAGTTTGAACCTTTGCTGCTTTAAAACTATCTATTAAGTAGCATCATCTAACATGAAAAACATCGGCACTTTTCTATTTTCGTTCGGCTTTTTATTGATAAACTGTAAATCAAGTAACACAAAAAGTGTATCGGCAAGAGATACGACTATAAATGCAAAGACCACCTATAACAATCTATTCTTGGATAGCACAACCTTGGAGCATTTTATTGGTGCACAAGACTCTCTTCAAAAGTATCGTTCAGCATTATTTGATTTTTATAACCAAAGAAACTATGAATTTGCCTGGTTTGATGCAGACGGCATGACCGAACAAGCCCATAGTTTTTATCATTTACAAAACAATTTCGCTGCGAATCTGAACGACAGTAGCCTGTATAACCTACAGTTACAGCAGCTATACGAATGGTTTTTAATCAATCACACTACGAGAAATAAGCAATATGATAGTTTATGCCAAAAAGCAGAAATGGTGTTTACCGGGCAGTTTTTTCAGTATGCATTAAAGGTTTATCATGGCAGCAACATTAATGTGAAAGAACTGGGTTGGTTTATACCTAGAAAAAGGATAAACACCACCACCTTATTGGATTCGTTGGTGGATGGTATTCCGAAGCCGTTAAGCGAGTATGAACCTTTAAACAAGCAGTATCGGTTATTAGAAAGATTTGTAGCAAAATATTATATAATTCAGAAAAAAACAAGTTGGGAGAATATTTCCGACAATATAAAGTATAAAAAGGGGGACAGTAGCGTTGTTATAACTGCAATAAAGAAACGGCTAGCCGCCTTTGGCGATATACAAACCGAGGATACAACCGCTTTTTTTGATATTGAGCTAACAAATGCCTTAAAGAAGTTTCAACAAAGAATGGGTTTAAAAAGTAACGGCAAATTAGATGCAAATACAATTGAAAGCCTGAATATTCCGATAGAAAACCTAATTCAGAAAATGCGGATAAATATGGAAAGAGCACGTTGGATGCCATACGATACAGCCAAAGAAGATAGGGTGGTAGTAAACATACCCGAATTTAGATTAAATGTGTATGATTCTGGCAAGTATAGTTTTAGTATGCCTGTGGTAGTGGGTACAGCGGCACACGGTACCGTAATATTTAATGATAAGATTAGGTATATTGTTTTTAGTCCTTATTGGAATGTACCCACCGACATAATAGAGAAAGAAGTGCTTCCTGCCATGAAAAGGAATAGTAATTATCTGGCTAGGAACAATATGGAGATTGTAAGCTACTCCAATGGAATACCCGAGGTTAGGCAAAAGCCGGGCTTAAATAATTCGTTAGGAGGGGTAAAGTTTCTATTTCCAAACAAGTATGCCATCTACTTACACGACACACCTGGCAAAGATGCTTTTGAATCCTTGAACCGACCCTTTAGCCATGGCTGTATTCGAGTAGGAGATCCAAAAAGGTTAGCTGCTTTTTTATTACGTAGAACACCTGTTTATACGGCAGATTCTATTGAGGCATTTATGACGCTTCCCAAAGAAAAGTGGATGGATGTAAAACCAACGGTACAAGTAATCATCAAATATTTCACTGCTTGGGTTGATCCCTTTGGGCAACTAAATTTCAGGAAAGATATCTATGGGCATGATAAAAGAATGGCAGAAAAGCTTTTTGATCAATAAATTGTTTGAAACCAGATGAATTATACAACTCTTAAGATGAATCATATAATACTAAATCTATTAACCGATTGGATCTTTGTCGGATTGAAATTAATCAATAAATCTAAAAAGTAAAAAATGAAAAAAATGTTAATCGCTTTGTCAACCTTTGTGCTTGTTGCAATGGTTAATCCGAATCTGAAGGCCGCTTTTCCAGTTGGCATTAAAGATTCTTCTAGTACATCAATAAGAAAATCAACTCAAAGTGCCATCCTTACTAGGGTTTATGAGATTCAGAAAATGGATAAATCCAACCTAACTACAACAGAGAAAAAAGCGTTGAAAACAGAATTAAAATCATTAAAGAAAAATTACAGAGATAATGGAGGCGTCTATATTTCGGTTGGCGGATTGGTTATCATTATCCTTTTGTTGATTTTAATATTAAGATAAAGATTGAAAAAGATTTAAAAACTACTAAATAGATAGAAGCCTGTTTAGTAGTTTTCTTTTTTAGCTGAATTTTTATTAAAACACAGCTAACAGATTAAAAGGAATACATTACAGGCAAAATGCTAATATGAGAATCTATATAAAATACATGGTCAGCATACGTTGTAAGATGATTGTAAAACAAGAATTAGAGAAGTTGGGGATAGAATATGGGATAGTAGACTTAGGAGAAGTCGAAATAAGGTATTCTTTGGAACAGGAAAACTATGAAAAATTAAGAATAGCTTTATTAAAGGTTGGATTGGAACTGATGGACAACAAGAAAGCTGTTTTGATTGAGAGAATAAAAAATACAATAATAGAGATGATTCACTATGAAGACGACTTTCCATTGATTAAGAACTCCGAATACTTAAGCAATAAATTAAATCAAAGTTATAATTACTTAGCAAATATCTTTTCAGAGGCATCAGGAATAAATTTGGAACAGTATATTATTGCTCATAAAATAGAAAAGGTAAAAGAGCTAATTATCTATGATGAATTAAACCTTACGGAAATTTCGTATAAGCTCGGTTATAAAAGCGTCTCTCATTTATCTAGCCAATTTAAAAAAATAACGGGTCTTACGCCTTCCTTTTTTAAGGAAATTAAGGAAAAGAGGCGAAATGCATCAGAGCAATAATAGATAACTCTATAATGAACATCAAATACAAAAAAGTATTTTTAGCTATTTCGCATTTCTGGAAAACCTTAGGACCAGGCCTTATTACGGGTGCAAGTGATGATGACCCTTCTGGTATTGCCACCTACTCTCAAGCAGGAGCAGCTTATGGTCTTTCCACCTTGTGGACTGCTTTAGTTACTTTTCCACTGATGGCTTCCATTCAAGAAATGTGTGCCCGAATTGGGTTGGTTACCTCACAAGGTTTAACAGGGGTTATTAAAACACATTACTCCAAACCCGTTCTTTACCTAATGCTTTTGTTTAGTTTTCCCGCAATCGTTATGAATATTGGTGCAGACATTGCCGGAATGGGAGCTGTGGGCAACCTGTTATTTCCAAATATCAACGCCATTTATTTCTGTATTGGCTTCACCTTACTACTGTTGGTACTCATTATCTTTCTGCCCTATTACAAAATAGCAGGGGTTTTAAAATATCTCTGTATTATTCTTTTGGTATACCTGATTGTACCTTTTTTATACAAGCAAAACTGGTTGGCGATTTATAAAGCCACCTTCATACCCACTATTAAGTTCGATAAAAATTTTGTCAATATTCTTGTAGCCATCCTAGGCACTACTATTTCGCCCTATCTTTTCTTTTGGCAGGCAACCATGGAAGTAGAAGAATTAAAGTTAAAGAAGCAACGCCTTGTGCTTAACAAAAAAGTAATGGATGAAATGAAACAAGACATCGACTTTGGGATGCTGTTTTCTAATGTCGTTATGTTTTTTATCATACTTACAACGGGCACGGTACTATTTAATGCAGGAATACATCAAATTGATACTGTAGAACAAGCCGCACAAGCACTGAAACCCCTTGCGGGCAATGCGGCGTATCTTCTATTTGCAATTGGGGTTATTGGTACCGGGTTGTTGGCAATACCTGTACTGAGTGGCTCTCTTTCTTATATCGTTACCGAAACATTTGGTTGGGAAGAAGGGCTAGACAAAAAATTTAACCAGGCAAAACCCTTTTATAGTATTATCGCTATTTCACTGGTAGTGGGTCTTGTATTAAATTACATCGGTTTTTCTCCTATAAAGGCACTCATATATTCTGCCATTCTATATGGATTAACTGCGCCCATTCTCATTGTGATTATCTTACATATTTGCAACAATAAAAAAGTGATGGGAAAACATACCAATAGTAAAATCTCAAACCTTCTTGGCTTTGCTACCCTAATCTTAATGACAATTGCTGCTGTAGGCTTGATATTTTTACAGTTGGTTAATTAAAACTAGCCGAACAATTAGTAGCTGTCCAGAACTGAATAATTAAAACTTATATAAATACCAAGCTTTATCTGAAATAATTACGGTGTATGATTTTAATCATATAGCATTTAGCCAATTATCACTTCTAATAGTGTTATATTGCAAGGCATATTTTTTCACAGGTTTGCAAAACAAAAGGTAGATGAAAAAAGGCACACTTTCGATTGCTCAGTTACGATTCGTTTATGTGGTTACAACATCCTTTCTTATAGCCCTTTCAATATATACGTTCATCCGAATTAAAGATTTGATAGACGCCTCCAATTGGGTTAACCATACTATTTTGGTTACTCAATCACTCCATAAAATATCATTGGAAGTATTCGATGCAGAAACAAATATGAAGGGATACTTTTTAACTGGGAATAAATTAATGCTTTATAAAAAAGAAAAAGCCTTAACAGAACTTTCGTTAGAACAACAATCACTCTATAGCTTGATAAAAGACAACAAAGCACAACTAGAAAACTTCAACATATTAAATGAGGATATAAAAAAGAAAGTTATTAATCTCAATAACATAAACATCCCGAGTACCTACCTAAAAATAAATCCTTCAATTATAGACAATACAACCAAGGTTTCTGTAGCAATGGATAGCGTAGTGGCTCAAATTGAGAAGATGTATAGGGTGGAAACAAGTTTACTTCAAGTACGAACAAAAAAATTTGAGCAACTTTCCTACATTACCCCTGTTTATATAGTGGTGCTTTTTATTGGAGCTTTTATAATTCTTTGGACTTCTTATATAAGATTAAACACGGCACTCGTAGATGCACAATATTTGCACAACAAATTAGCCATTCAGGATATAGAGAAAGAAAAAAAAGCAGCTACCCTTATTGTTGCCAATATTGAGCTAGCTTATCAAAATAAAGAAAAGGAACAAAAAGCAGCAGAACTATTATTAGCCAACAAAGAATTAGCCTTTCAGAATAGGGAGAAGGAGCGAAAAGCAGCAGAACTAATTATTGCAAATAAAGAGCTAGGATTTCAAAACAAAGAAAAAGAACAAAGAGCAACAGAATTGATTATTGCAAATAAAGAACTAGAATTTCAAAACAAAGAAAAAGAACAAAGGGCATCAGAGCTAATAATCGCTAACAAAGAACTTGCTTATCAAAATAGAGAAAAGGAACGAAAAGCAAAAGAACTAGCTATTGCCAATCAGGAACTTTATTTTCAAAATGAAGAAAAAGCACTAAGGGCAGCTGAGCTAGTTATTGCCAACAAAGAACTTTTGTCTGAAAATGAAATAAAGGAACAACGAACAATGGAACTAACAAGATTAAACGATGAACTAAAAGTTTTTGCCCAAATAGCTAGTCACGACTTGCAGGAGCCACTTAGAAAAATACAAATGTTTGCTTCGAGGATTTTAGATTCAGATTTTGAAAGTTTATCCGAAAAAGGAAAAACCCATTTTAACATTATAGAAGATGCAGCAACAAGAATGCGAACCCTTATAGAGGATTTAATATCTTATTCACAGACCAACTCTGAAGAAAGAATCTTTGAGAAAGCCAATCTTGCTGAACTTGTAGAAGAAGTAAAATCAGATTTAGAACATACCATCACCGAAAAGCAGGCAACTATCGAGATGATTAATCTAGGCTTTGCCAGGGTAATCCCCTTTCAGTTTAGACAGCTGATGAATAACCTAATTTCAAATGCCCTTAAGTTCGCACAACCAGGAATACCTCCACTTATAATTATAGAAAGTGAAACCAAAAAAGGCAAAGTACTAGATGTAGGATTATTGCCAAAGCAGGAGTATAACCATATTAGCGTGAGTGATAATGGTATTGGATTTGAACCAGCATACAACAAAAAAGTATTCGAAGTTTTTCAACGGCTTAATGTAAAAGAAAAATATACTGGCACTGGTATTGGTCTCGCAATAGTAAAAAAAATTGTAGAGAACCACGATGGTGTTATTAAAGCGATGGGTATGCCCAACGAAGGGGCAAGATTTGATATTTATTTACCTTCATAAAACTGATTATTATGCGAAACAAACCAATTTTTGTAATTCTTGCAGATGATGACGAAATCGACCGCATGAACTTTAAGGAAGCCTTAGAAGAAGGTAAACTCAAAACTTCGATTGTTTCTGTAAATGATGGTGTAGAGTTGATGGAATATCTATTTCGTGAAGATGTTCCTTTGCCTACCATTCTGTTTCTCGATTTGAATATGCCCCGCAAAAATGGAATAGAATGCCTGAAAGAAATAAGAATGTCCGAACGCTTGAGGGAGATAGTGGTAGCTATTTATTCCACTTCTTCTTCAGATTTGGATATTGAACATACTTTTAATAGTGGTGCGAATGTCTATATCCAAAAACCCAATAATTTTATTAAACTCAAATCTGTTTTAAACGAAATCATCAAGTGCGTGAATCTATATAGAGATCCTCCATTTAATATGGCAAACTTTATTCTAAAGATCTAGAATCTGTTCAAATTACATTTCGTTTATATCGCTATTGTAGTACTGATGACTATGCAACTAACTTTTGGGGTTTAGTTGCATAGTCAATCTATTTTTTACCTTTATTAGTTTGTGTAAAAAGGTTCGATTCTATAAAATCAATGAATTATACAACTTATTTTTACAATTGTA
Organism: uncultured Chitinophagaceae bacterium; assembly: GCA_903883945.1. Lineage (GTDB taxonomy): Bacteria > Bacteroidota > Bacteroidia > Chitinophagales > Chitinophagaceae > Parasediminibacterium. The sequence continues at coordinate 8,092 of CAISCV010000065.1, forward strand.
AAACGATTTGCCCAACCACTCCTTCCACCTTTGCATCGTAATAATTCAGTTACAATATTAAATTTATTTACAATGGAAAGTACAGTAGCAACAGTCGCAAATGCTCAGCCAAATGGGGTTCACACAGAGAACCACAAAAATGTAGAAAACCATAAAAAAGCTGCGGAGCACCAAGAACAAGCAGCAAAACATCATCACGAAGCCGCTAAACACCATGAAGCGGGTAATCATCACGAAGCTGCAAAAAGCACAGTTATTGCAAACGGACATCACGCACTTGCAGGCGAACATCAAAAGGAAGATGTAAAGCACCATGCATTAGCAAAATAAAAGCTTTGCAATAACAATTAGGGCATCATATATTTTACATGGTGCTCTTTTCTCGCAACAAAACCAATACACAACTAATTGGTGCTTAACCCCGAAAATGATAAATAAAATGCTCATTACAAAAAAAATAGGAATCTGGATGAATCATTCTATCGCTAATATAATGGAATTTAAAGCCGGATTAATCAATACAATTACCATTGAATCTAAGCACTACCAACAAGAAATAAAATTGGAAACTTCTATCAATCAATCTCTTTCATTTCTAAATGAACAACATATTCAAGCTTCCTATTATAAAGAATTGGAGGAATCTATAAAGGATTGCAAAGAGGTTATTCTATTCGGTCCCACTTATGCCAAGGTGAAACTTTACCATGAACTTAGAAACGACGACCGTTTCTCAAAAACTAAAATTGGCGTTACCCAAGCCGAGAATATGACTGTTTTTGAGCAGCAGGAATTTGTCGTGAACCATTTTTCGAAACACCATTTCATTCAAGTAATCTCTTAAAATAAAAAAAATGAAAAAAGCAAACTTTATTGGCATCTGGATGGATCATTCAATTGCCAATTTAATGGAATTTACCATCGATCCGATTGAAACAAAAACAATCGAATCTCCTTTCACCCATCAAGAAAAGGAAGATGGGTTAGTAAAAAGCGAAAGCCTGATGCACAACAAGGAACAGCATGAGCAAAAAGCTTTCTACAAGCATTTAGAAAAAATAATAAGTGGATATACCGAAGTAATACTCTTTGGCCCTACAGATGCAAAAGTAGAATTGTACAACATCATTAAGGCCGATCATAGATATGTAAATATTAAAATTGAATTGGCGGAAGCCGATAAGATGACCGAAAATCAACAACATGCTTTTGTAAAGAAGCACTTCTCAAGAAAGTATTCCTTGGCTTAACAATCTTAATTTACGATTTTGAATAGATATCTAAAAGACGTCTTCACCAATACTGGTCATGTTTCCCTTTTTGCTGGAAGATTCTTTAAACAAGTTATAAAGCAACCTTTAGAGTTTAAAGAATTTGCCAAACAGTGCTATTTATTGGGCTACAAAGCGCTTCCGTTGGTAGGTATCACCGCTTTTATTATGGGCTTGGTACTCACATTACAATCGAGGCCTACTATGGTAAAGTTTGGTGCAGAGGCGTGGTTACCGGGTATGGTTGCGCTTTCGCTTATCAAAGAATTAGCACCAATCATTACCGCTTTAATATGTGCCGGCAAAATTTCATCTGGCATAGGGGCAGAGCTTGGAAGCATGAAAGTAACCGAACAGATAGATGCTATGGAAGTTTCTGCAATCAATCCTTTTAAATATCTGGTTGTTACCCGAATACTTGCTACCACACTAATGGTTCCTTTGCTTGTTGTATTTGCAGATTGCATAGGCATATTTGGCGGATATGTGGGTATGAATATACACAGCGATATAAATTTGTTCCGGTATCTACATAAAATCCTCGAATCACTTGCCTTCCTTGATATTATGCCTGCAACCATCAAGACCTTCTTCTTTGGTTTTTTTATTGGAATGATAGGTTGCTATAAAGGGTTTACTGCTTCCAATGGAACAGAAAGCGTGGGTAGGGCTGCTAATTCTGCCGTGGTTGCCGCTTCGTTAAGCATTTTTATTATCGATATGATAGCCGTTCAATTAACAGATATTCTATTTTAAACCATGAAAACACAAGATACAAAAATAGCACCCAGCCCCACTAATCAGTACGTAATAGCTATAAAAGGATTATGGAAATCTTTTGGTAAAGACAATGATGTTTTAAAAGGGGTGAACCTGCAGGTTAAAAGAGGAGAAAACTTGGTAATGCTTGGCAGGTCGGGCTCGGGAAAATCGATCACTATCAAATGTTTGGTTGGATTGCTACCCTCTGATAGCGGTTCCCTGAAGGTTTTTGATACCGATATTACCCATTTAGCGGAAGCTCAATTAAATAAAATAAGATTGCGTATTGGCTTTCTATTTCAAAACTCGGCCTTGTACGATTCGATGTCGGTAAGGCAAAATCTGGAGTTTCCCTTAAGAAGGCA
>CAISCV010000066.1 GCA_903883945.1 uncultured Chitinophagaceae bacterium
AATAAAATAATTTCTATTTATTGGAATTATCTAGTTAATCTTGCTGCCAATAAACTAGAAAAACATTTATTCTCTTCTCTTCAATTAGCATCTATGAGTCAGAAAACAAAGTGGGGGCAGTTTGGAACCCTAATTACCGTATTCTTCTTTTGGGGTTTTGTTGCAGCCAGTAACGATATTCTTATTCCGGTGTTCAAAAAAGCTTTCACCATTTCTCAGGCACAAAGTCAGTTGGTATCCTTAGCGTTTTACATTGCTTATACGGTGGGTTCTATTATTTACATGACAATTTCTGCTGGGATTGGGGGAGATCTGTTAAATAAAATTGGCTACAAAAACGGTATTGCAATAGGGCTTTCTATCTCTGCTATTGGTACTTTATTGTTTTATCCTGCTGCTAATAACAATTCTTTTCTGTTAATGATTACTGGTTTGTTTGTAGTGGCACTAGGCTTTTCGCTACAACAGATAGCTGCCAACCCTTTGGCGGTGGTAATGGGTGACCCAAAAACAGGTTCGCAACGGTTAAGCATGGCAGGAGGTGTAAATAATTTTGGTACAACTATCGGCCCTTTATTGGTAAGTTTCGCCATTTTCGGTAGCGTTTCTTCCAATAATACAGTTGCAAGCATTGGCAGTGTAAAAACTCCTTATCTAATATTAGGTTTAGCGTTCTTGTTGGTAGCCGTTTTCTTTAAATTCTCTTCTATCCCAAATAAAATCAATTTAGAGGAGGTGGCAGTAGAAGAAGCAGGGGAAGAGGCAACAAAAGTGGCTCATAAAAAGTACGCATTTCAGTACCCTCAACTATGGATGGGGATGCTTGGCATCTTTGTTTATGTGGGTGTAGAAGTAGCTACAGCAAGTAATCTACCCGAATACCTAAAGCAAAAGCTAGCTATCAGTACAGATAAAGTGGCTCCTTTCATATCCTTATATTGGGCAAGCTTGATGGTGGGAAGATGGGCAAGTAGTATTGGCGCTTTCGATTTTAAAGAAGGCACTAAAGACATCCTGAAGTTTATAGTTCCCTACCTTGCCTTTGCTGTCTTTTTAATCGTTAATACGATTGCACAACAAGATGTTACCCAGTTTTATGTGTATGCGTTAGTGATTGCAGTGATGATTGTTGGCGACCTTTTAAGCAAAGGAAACCCTGCAAGGATGCTATTGATATTTTCTTCATTAGGAATTACAGCCTTGGTTATTGGAATGCTCACTTCGGGTATGATAAGCGTGTTTGCGTTCGTAAGTGTAGGATTGTTTTGTAGTACCCTTTGGCCTTGTATCTTCACTTTGGCAGTAGCAGGATTGGGTAAACATACGAATCAAGGAAGTAGCTTGTTGATTATGATGATAATGGGTGGTGGCATTATTAGTTTTACCCAAGGCTACTTGGCCTCAGATAAGTATCTAGGTATTCAGTATAGCTATGTGGTTGGTGCTTTGTGTTTTGCTTATCTGGCTTTTTATGCAGTAAAAGTTAAAGGTATACTGAGGAAGCAAGGAATAGACTATGATGTAAAAGTTAGTGGCGGGCACTAAGAAACACCTATTAAATATTCATTTTAAGCGCATAACTTGCTACCCGTTATCTTTACACGATGCAAATTATATCAGCTACATACGTTGTTTCTTCTCCAGATGTAAATCTTTGTCCGCCACCCGACCGTCCCGAATATGCATTTATAGGACGTAGCAACGTGGGCAAATCCTCTCTTATCAATTCTATTTGTAAGCAACAACGATTGGCAAAAACGTCTTCTTCTCCTGGTAAAACCCAGTTGATTAATCATTTTGCCATAGAAAGTACTTCCGGTACAAAAGGGCCACGATCTAAATGGAACTTAGTCGATTTGCCAGGATATGGGTATGCAATAATTGCACAAAGTACCCGTAGGCGTTGGGAACAGATGATAGAGAATTATCTGCGCAAGCGCGAAAACCTGATTAATGTTTTTGTATTGATTGATAGCCGGCACAGCCCACAAAAGATAGATTTAGAATTCTTAACTCAACTTGCAAAGTGGGAAATACCCTTTACGTTGGCATTCACCAAATCGGATAAAGAGAAACCCGGAGCGGTAGAGCGCAACGTAAAAGCATTTTTAGATGCTATGCGCGAAACCTGGCAGTTTCTTCCACAAAGCTTTGTAACAAGTGCCACGAAGAATAAAGGAAGAGATGAGATACTAGATTTTATTGAGAAATATAACAAGGAATGGGACGAAGCTCAGAAGCTTTAATTAACTAGTATAGGCAACAACAAACTATGGGATTGGGGGTGCTGATGTAGCGTGTAGGGTTTGATTATGCAGGCATCACTCTTACCCAATCAGGCTCGTAAGGGTTGTTGATACAAACCAACACTTACCATGATCAGGCTCGTTAGTGTAGTTGATCTTTACTACCAAATAACTGAACCGTGCCATAGATGATCGTTATCCGTTCCTACAAACTTTCTGTTGGTTATCATGCAAAATACTTGTCAAAACCTACCTTTGAACGCACATAAATCACCTTCTAATGAAGTTATACCTCCTTGTTGTCTCTGTTATAGTGTGCTTTTCTGCCAATGCAACGGTAGATACTGTTGCCATCTATAGTAACAGCATGCACAAAAGCATCAATGCCGTCATAATAAAGCCAAGCTATTATAGCACTACTACCCGTTTTCCAACGGTTTATTTATTGCATGGATATAGTGGCAAGTACTCCGATTGGATTAAAAAAGTGCCTGCCTTGCAACAGCTTGCCGATGACAATCACCTGTTGATTGTTTGCCCTGATGGAGGATTCTCTAGTTGGTATTTTGACAGCCCCATAGATAGTACCTACAAGTACGAGACCTTTGTGGCAATGGAAATACCTGCTTTTATAGATGCTCATTATAGCACCATTGCCAACCGGAAAGGGCGAGCCATTACAGGCTTGAGTATGGGAGGCCATGGTGGATTGTTTTTAGGGTATCGTCATGCCGACGTATTTGGTGCGTGTGGCAGTATGAGTGGTGGGGTTAACCTTGACTATAGTAGAAACAAATTCGATGTCGTAAAACGAATTGGAGATACCATTGCACATGCAGATAATTGGAGAAAGTATTCGGTTCTAAATGTGGTAGATACCTATCCAAAAGATTCAATTGCTATTATTTTCGATTGTGGTGTAGATGATTTCTTTTACCCCGATAACAAAGCCTTGCATAACAAGTTGGTAGCAATGCACGTAAAGCACGATTATATTGAAAGACCCGGAAAGCACGATTGGCAATATTGGAGCAATGCAGTGGAGTATCAATTGTATTTCTTTAAGAAATTCTTTCAAAGTCAACTGCTATAATATGATACAGCTAGTATTGTACCGTGCCATCCCTTATAACTACTTTCTTTTTTCTTTCAATCTTCCGCTCAAACTGTAGTACTTCTTTTGGTTTTCCATTAGTAGCAGCCGAAGGATTGTTTCCCCCTTTAGGTGCATCTGCTTTTACATCTTGTAATTTATCAAAAAGATAGCTTTCTGTTTTCACAAGCTTTCCAGTTTCGGCATCATAGTATCGCCAATTGCCATGTTTTACAGTTGTGGCAGATACCTTTACCACCTTCATTTCATACTTATCAGGGTCAGTTACACTTGGTACATACACTGTATCATACGGGTAAATAGGGTCAGTGGCATGCCAGAACTCTGTATGTTCTAGCCCATAAATATTAAAATATTTACTCTCACCGTCTTTAAATCCATATTTATAGCTCTCCAAAGCAATAAAATCGCCCATAAGGCTATAGTTTCTCCAAGGACCCTCTTTCTTATCATCTTTAAATATCCCTTCTTCTTCGTGTCCTGGTTCGCCCCTGAGCGCCTCCACTCTTATCACCCATTTTCCTTGTTTTTTCCCATTTACATCTGTACAGTTAAGTGTATCTCCCGAGGCATTCAACCTAAAAGTAGCACATTGAGCAAAAGAATCTGTTGCGAATAGTATGATGAACAAAGCAAAAATCCAACGCATTTTATAAAGTATTTGCCCTCGAAAATACCAATTATTTCAATTGTAATAAAGCGGGGTTAAATGTTTTTATGCTTTTAATAAGAAAACAGGCCTGAATGCTGTGATCTACTCCTTACCTTATTCTTTGAATTTAACAAATAAGAATCAATTAGTGTACAAACTTATCCGTCTTCTCTGCTCCTGTTATATCTCCGTTACTACGGATTTGAATTTGCAGATTACTAATCCATTCGCTGCAACCACGGTTATATAAGAACTCATTTACATCGTGAATCAGTTTCATCACCTCCTCATAAGTGCCTTCTAAAACGGTAGAAAAAGCACCAACTTCATACTTCACATTCGATGCCTGAATGATGGCAATAGCTTCATCCACCCACTCGTAAGGATGCTTATCTGTTACAACCGGAATAATCTGAATGCTTGCGTTGATGATAAATTGATGCATAAGTATGATTTAATGATTTGAATGATCAAATGATTGTTATCTGCGAATTGACATGTTGATTAGAAATTTTTAGGAGAGTAATCATTCCTTTCATTTTAATCACCTTAAATCATCAATCATTATTACTTCATTCACTGCGTCCAGATTGATAACACCATAAACATGCGGGAAAGCAACATTTAATGATGGAGCAATCTCATATTTTAAAGTATGTGTAAGCTTTTCGGGTTGAATTATCAGCTTTACCAAATTTGTTTGACCTGCAAAGAAGCGTTCTAGTGTGCCTGGCACTTGTTCAGCCGTACTCAAATGGATGAAGCCTTCGGAGTCTAAAGATTCGGCTTCGTAGTAACCCAATTCTTTAGCGGCTTCCCAATCAGCTTGTGTAGTGATGTGATAGATAGGTTCTACTTTTGGAAGACGACGAGGAATATGATATTCCAACAACATCAAATCAGTCAACACCATTGCAGTTACTGCTTCTAATACAACAGGAACGCGCAAGGCAATACACAAATCGTGACGACCCTTTACAGAAAATGCCTCAACTTCTCCAGTTGTCCAGTTTAGTGATTCTTGTTCTTTAGGCGTAGAAGAAGTAGGTTTTATGGCGATGCGAAATACCAGTTCATTGTTATTGGTAATACCTCCTACAATACCACCTGCATGATTGGTAGTTGTTTTGCCCGTAACATCAGTAATGGTATCATTATGCTCTACACCAAACATTTTGGCAGCAGCGAAACCAATACCAAACTCAATACCTTTTACAGCAGGAATAGCAAAAATAGCATGGCTTATGAGCGACTCCACAGAATCAAAAAAGTGTTCGCCCAAGCCTAAAGGAAGTCCGTTCACCTTGCAATCTACTATGCCACCAATGCTGTCCTTATTATCTATAGCTTTTTGTAAACCCTTCTCTAAATCTTGTTCTCCCCCAATTTCTAATATGGTGCTTTTTACTTCTATCCCCTTCAATAATTTCTTTGCAATAACACCTACGGCAACCAAACAAACTGTCAACCGACCGCTAAAGTGACCACCACCTCTATAATCTTCGAAGCCACCATATTTCTGATGCGCCACAAAGTCTGCATGCCCCGGACGAGGGAAATCCCTTTGCTTCTGGTAATCAGATGAACGGGTATTATTATTCTCGAAGATGATGGTTATAGGTGCACCAGTAGTGTAGCCATTAAAAATACCACTCTTAAAGATCGGCAGATCAGTTTCTTGGCGTGGTGTAGTTCCCTTTTGGGTACCGCCTTTCCGACGTTCAATATCAACCAAGAAGTCATCCACTTTCAACGGCAATCCCGCAGGACAGCCATCAATATTAACACCCGCACATTCTCCGTGCGATTCGCCAAATATGGTAACCTTAAAAATTCGTCCGAAACTATTCATGCAGAAATCCCTTTCGGGAGATTTATTAACTAAAACTAATGTTCAAATGTATTATAAGTCTAAGAAACTACAGCACCTAACTTTTCTATGTGTTGATAGAAGTTAGGATACGATTTATTAATCGCTTCCGCTTCTTCAATTGTAACAGCACCACTTGCCTTCAAGGCAGCTACAGCACAAGCCATTGCAATACGGTGATCGTGGCGTGAAAGAACAGCTGCACCGTGCAAACCATTGCCTCCATTTACAATCATTAAATCATCTTGCAAAACTATTTCTACACCTAGTTTAGCAAACTCATCTTGCAATGTTAATCCACGATTACTTTCTTTATGTGCCAACCTGCTAACACCTTCAATCACTGTTTTACCAGTGCAATAAGACGCAAGTGCAACTAAGGGTGGAAATAAATCTGGACAATCAGTAGCATCAAAGTGAAAAGCATGTAAACTACCACTACCCCCAACCCCTAAAGGGGGGCAGGCGACATCTATTTGTTCTGATTGAATGGAGAGTTTGCAACCACAATCCATCAAAGCTTGTAATATTGCCTTATCAGCTTGGGTAGATTGTACATCTAAACCCTTTACAGTAATATCTCCTGCAATAGCACCTGCCACCAATAGAAAAGCAGCACCACTCCAATCTCCTTCTACCGTATAATCAATACTCTCTTTTTGAGTTGATTTATCAGCAGGATGTACAGTAAAGCTTTCGTAGTTATTATTAATAATGCAATAACCAAAGTCTTCCAAGACCTTTAATGAAAGGTCTATATAAGGTTTGCTTTTTAAGTCAGTAACAGAAATAGTAACAGCTTCTGTAGCTGAAGCAGCATAGGCAAACAATAGTCCTGTTAAAAACTGAGAACTAAGCGACCCATCTACAGTAATAGCTTTAGGTTGTAGAGGACCTTGAATGTGTAACGGAAGTTTACCTGCATTAGAAGTAATCTTAACATCTAATTGCGGCAATATTTCATCAAAGAAATCCATAGGGCGGGTTAATAAACTTCCCTTTCCATTGATGGTAATCTTACTTGGTGACAAAGCAAAAATGGGGGTAAACATCCTGATGCCCAATCCACTTTCGCCACAGTTAACGGTGATGTCTTCAGTAGAAGTTAATCCTTTCGAATTAACAATAAGAACCTCATCCTTATATTCTACAGTTGCGCCCAAATCTTGAATCATCTGTACAGCAGCTTTGTCATCATTGGAAATCCCTGGATTATGTATAATGGTTTCTCCTACTTTTAGTAATGCTGCTGCACAGGCTCTCTGCATGGAGCTTTTAGAAGCCGCAGCCGTTATCGTTCCTTTTAATGTTGATGGTTGTATTGTTACAATCACTGTATATAATAGTTAAAATGCCTTTATTATTTGTTCAATTTCTTCAATAGGAATCTGTTTTATCACCCCTTTCCCAATTTTCTCCAATAAGATATAATTGATGGAATTCTTCTCTCTTTTCTTGTCCATCTTTAAAACGTTCAATACAGCTGTCTTATCAAACTCAAGATTAGTAGGAAGCCCATAGTTACCTAGTACTGCCTTTACCTCTTCTGTCTGTTTAAAACCAAGTAATTGTTCCGAAATAATGGCTGCATACGCGGTACCAATTGCAACAGCTTGTCCATGGTATAGTTCATACTTATTTTCCAAAGCATGTCCTAGCGTATGACCAAGATTTAATAACTTTCTATCAGCCTTTTCGAACTCATCTTTCTGTACAACCTTGGTTTTTAGTTTCGCATTACGTTCAACCAAATCGGCTAAAAGGGCTTTGTCTTTCTTGAATTTTGCTAATGTGTTCGCCTTTAAAAGCTTAAACATGGCTGCATCTTTAATACAAGCATGTTTAATAATCTCAGCAAAGCCGTTGCTCCAATCGGCATCTGTCAATGTTTGCAGAAGGGTTACATCATACAATAAAAACTTAGGCTGACGGATGATGCCTACCATGTTTTTAAATAGTCCTACATCAATACCATTTTTACCGCCAATGGTAGCATCAACCATTGCCAGTAGAGTAGTTGGTACAAAACCAAAGGCAATACCGCGCATATAGATGCTTGCAACATAGCCCGTCATATCTGTAATTACGCCACCACCAATACCAACTAAGGTTGATTTTCTATCAGCTTGTAATTCTATTAATTGATTAATGATGCTATCAATGGTAGATTGATTCTTGTGCTTTTCTCCCGGAGGTACAACGATTGTTTTGAAGCCTTTAAACTTTGCCTGATGCAAGTTATGAATGGTTTCGTCGGTTATGATAATCGTGTTATCTGCCGGAACAATTTCTTTTAACTGTTTAATGGAAGCATCAAAGTAATAATCAACAGAAGCAGTAGTAAATTTGAAAGTCTGTTTTTTCATGCATGTATCCCTTCTAAACGAGGAGCATTGGGGGATTAAACAAAGAAAGTACCCTGCTTAGGGCAGGGTACTTTTTATTCTAGGAGTTCATTATCTTATTCTGATGATTAATGCTTTCCATGTGGACTGCATCAAAGTATTTAGTGATAAACTCTTTGCTTAGGCCGAGTTTGTCACCCTTAGCAAATGCTCGCTCTAATATTTCATTCCAGCGATTGGTTTGTAAGATAGTGATGTTGTTATCTTTTTTGTATTGACCAATTTTCTCAGCAACCTTAATGCGTTGACCAAGAATTTGCATCAATTCATCATCTAATTGATTGATTTGCTGACGCAATTTTTCTAATGCAGCATGGTATTCTTCAGAAGCTACATCTTCTTTTCTCCAACGGATGTTGCCGAGCATTTCACCCAATCTTTCAGGTGTTACTTGTTGTTTAGCATCGCTCCAAGCGTGATCAGGATCAACGTGGCTTTCAATGATTAAACCATCAAAATCCAAATCAATTGCTTTTTGCGCAACTTCTTGTAGAATATCACGACGACCGCAGATGTGTGAAGGATCACTGATAATCATCAATTCTGGGTAGCGACGTTTCATTTCGATCGCCAAATGCCACATTGGAGCATTTCTGTATTCGGTGTTACCGTAGCTGCTGAATCCTCTGTGTATCAACCCGATTTGTTTGATACCTGCTTTTGCAACTCTTTCTACTGCACCAATCCACAATTCTAAGTCGGGATTGATAGGGTTCTTGATTAATACAGGTACATCCACACCACGAAGTGCATCTGCAATTTCCTGTACGCTAAAAGGGTTTACAGTTGTTCTAGCACCCAACCAAAGGATATCAACATCAAAATGTAGTGCATCTTCCACTTGTTTTGCAGTTGCTACTTCTACTGCAACTGGTAATCCTGTAATCTTTTTTGCTGCTTGCAACCAGGGTAAACCTTTCGTACCGATTCCTTCAAAGCTTCCGGGGCGGGTTCTTGGTTTCCATATACCTGCTCTCATAACATCCACTTTTCCAGTAGCTGCTAATCCGGTAGCTGTGGCCAATACTTGTTCTTCTGTTTCAGCGCTACATGGACCGCTAATGATTAACGGACGTTTGTTCCATGCTTTTTGTGTAACCTCTTTCATTGTTGGGACTGCAATAGTTGCTTCCATTTTTGTTGTTTTATTCACATAATGACGACTCCATTGGTCTAGAACATTATGCTACATGAGTGTTAATTAAATATAAATTTGTTACTGGATACAGGTTAATTGTTTCAAGTTGCCAGAAACCTGTGTCCTGTAACATGCATTTTCTTTTTATCTGCTATTTGCATCGTTCATTCTGATGCGTCTTCCTTTATAGTTCTTTCCATCCAAGCAACGAATCATTTGGTGTGATGCACCTTGTTCTACTTCTACCCAACTATTCATATCTTTCATATCTATTTTTCCTAGAACTTCTTTTTTCAAGTCGCTCATATCTAAAATAAACTGTAAGAAACTTGCTTTATAAAAACCGTCTTTGGTACCAAGGTTTACAAACAAACGAGCATACCCTATTGTAGCTCCATTGTTGCCACCGTAGCTTCCTCTTTCTTGCCTTTCTCCTCTTGGTTCAAATCGTACTCTTTCTCGACCACTATTAGAACCTCTTTCAGCACCAAATTCACGAGTTTTTTGTCTTCCGCCATCTCTAAGGTTAAGGTCTTCTGCATTTTCATAATACTTCAAGAACCTGTCAAACTCCACAGCAGCCAATCTCTTCAGAATATCTTCTTTACTTACATCAGCAAACTTTTCTTCAAGCATTGGTAAGTAAGTATCGTAATCACCATGTGTAATGTCAGTATTCAACAATTTATCCATTACAGCATAAAATTGCTTTCTACAAACATCTTTACCAGTAGGGATATCAACACGATTGAAAGTAGACTGAATCAGTTTTTCAATTGCTTTCAACTTAAATGTTTCACGGGCATGAACAATGCTCATACAGATACCAGTGTTACCAGCACGACCTGTTCTACCGCTACGGTGGGTGTAAACTTCAATATCGTCAGGAAGTTCGTAGTTTATAACGTGTGTAATTCCTTGTACATCAATACCACGTGCCGCTACGTCAGTTGCAATCAGTAATTGTAATGTTTTATCACGAAACTCGCCCATTACCTTATCACGTTGTGCCTGCGTCAAATCTCCATGAAGGGCATCAATATCGTATCCTTCACGTGTTAATTTCTCAGCAATATCTTGTGCATCAACCTTAGTCCTTGTAAATATGATACCATATATACCTGGATTGAAGTCTATCAAACGTTTCAAGGTTTCGTAACGGTGCTGTGCAGAAGTAATATAATATTGGTGGTCAATATTCTTGTTACCACTGTTTACCTTTCCAACAGTTACCTCAAAAGGTTCGTTCATGTACTTCTTGCTCACCTTTCTTATTTCAGGTGGCATGGTAGCACTAAACAACCAAGTACTTTCACGTTGTGGGGTATTTTGGAGGATGAATTCTATATCATCTTTAAAGCCCATGTTCAGCATTTCATCTGCTTCATCAAGAACTACATACTTAATCTGACCAAGGTCTATTGCCTTTCTTTCAATTAGATCTATCAAACGCCCTGGCGTTGCAACTACAATTTGAACACCACGTTTCAAATCTCTTATTTGTAAACCAATGCTTGCTCCTCCATAAACCGCTACAACAGAAACTCCTTTAACATGTTTCTTAAAAAGCTCTACTTCATTAACGATTTGCATGCAAAGTTCCCTTGTAGGGCAAACAATCAATGCTTGTGGGTAACGATTTTCTGCATTGATAATATGTAGTAATGGCAAACCAAAAGCTGCAGTTTTTCCTGTTCCTGTTTGTGCCAGACCAATAAAGTCTTTAGTGCCTGAAAGCAATACTGGTATTGCCTTTTCTTGTATTTGTGTTGGGTTCACATACCCCAGTTCTGTAACGGCTTGTACAAGCCTTGCATCCAACCCCAACTCTTCAAAAGTTATCATCTATTTTTTATAATTTGGCGCAAAAGTAACTTAATTTAATGCCTTAACCTATAATTTCTTTGTTTAGCGTTTAATCTTGTTTGAAATACTTACTCAATACATAGTTTTAATGATGCAATTTATTATTCTGAACAATCTAATAACTTATTTTAACACAGTAAAAGGACAAAATAAATTGAGTTTATGCACTTTATTAAGCAATTATTATTTCAATAACAGTCTAGAGTTGTACTTTTACCGCAAAATAGTAAGTATGAAACTTTTTGTAGGCGGTTTATCTGCCAATTTAGATGATGTAGATTTCAGAGAATTGTTTGAGTTATATGGAACAGTTCAATCAGCAATTTTAGTTACAGATAAAAATACAGGTAAGAGCAAAGGTTTTGGCTTTATTGATATGCCAAATGATGCAGAAGGGAAAGAAGCAATGGATTTATTAGATGGTGTAGCTATATTCGGTAAAAAAATAGCAGTTAAAGTAGCAGAAGAACAACCAAGAAAAACTTCAACAGATTTCAATTACAGAAGTAATGATAGAAATGATAGTCGGGGACATCGATCTGAACCAAGAAATAATGACAGAAGAAGATATTAAATCTAATTCATGTATGAATTTATATCTTAGATTGGAATCTTTTTTGATGCCAAGGAAAATAAAACTATTTATTTAGCGTTAATTATCAGAATATAGTCGAACACGCTGATTTATGGATATTAAAAGCATTAGAATGAACAAGTTTATTACAATATCAATCCTTGCCATCATTATAACTGCACAGTCCTGCGCACCAAAAAAACCTATACACCAGGTGCAACAGACTCCTGTTTCTCGAATAGAGCCCCCTATAGCTAAGGATCCTTATGTTCCTTTTACTAGAGACCTGTTTGATAAATTGAGTGCTAGTAATATTGACATTAAACAAGTACAATTTTACATTGATCAACAATTGGTTCTTACTCGTTTTTTGAGTAATGATCAGATAGCCGTTAAAAATGGAGTAATCAAGTTTAATAATGGAAAATATGTAAATGAAGTTGTCTTCCCACAATATACTCCTGTTGTATGCGACGCCATTGAAGGTGATGGTCTTAGAGTAAAAGCAGAGAACGGTACTAATACACTAAAATTTTTGAACTCTAAACAATATTCTCCTATCAATTACATTTTCAACCCTGACAAGTGGAATAAAGATGGTACGTGTGAGGCTGTATATAACGGTAACAAATATACAGTTGTATGCCCTACCTGTTCTACCAATTCTCCTAACGAGGCAAAACTAGTAGTGAAGCAAAGTGCTTCCGACAATTTAGACCATCAAACCATTACAATTCCAGGTATTAAAGTTGGGAGTAATTATCTTAACAACAATAGTGTTCCTCATTAAACAAAGGTTTTTACTTATAATTGCAATACTTACCAAAAAACAATTATTTTAACATTTATTCAAAGAATTTGGTTGAAATCGACATCCTCCAGTTGTACTTTTAGTTATTTCTAGCAATCTTTCCAATAGTTAATCCTTGAAAGATAATGCTAAAGAGAACACAAAAGTAAGTTACAATTAGAAGTATACTTTTTGTTTCACAATTAGGTAACGATAGTACTAATGCTAAAGAGAGCCCGCCACGCAAACCTCCCCATGTAATTATTTTTGCTTCTTTACGGGTAATGCTAAAAATATTCTTAGATATCAAATATGGTGCATAAACAATGATAATTCTTGAAAGCAGTACAATCAGAATAGATGAAAAACCTAAGATGATATATTTTGCCTTAAAGTCTAGAACTATAATTACAAAGGCTATCAGTATAAATAAAATTGCATTTAAAATTACGTCCACTAGTTCCCAAAACTTATTTACGTAGTCCTGTGTATCATGGCTTGTGGTAATTTCTTCCTTAAAGTTGCCAACCATTAACCCCATTACGACCATTGCCAATGCTCCTGAACTATTAAAGTAATTACAAAGGCTGTAACCTGCCATAACAAATGCAACTGTAAGTAATATTTCGGTCTCGAAATGATCAATTGATTTTAATAAAAAAAGCAAACAATAACCTAGAAAAAATCCCATAATAATACCTCCACCTGCTTCTTGAATAAGCAAAAATCCAAAATGAGGAAAATTGAATGTTCCATTTTTGACGGCATCTAAAAAGGCAATAAATAACACTACACCTACTCCATCATTAAATAGGCTTTCCCCTACAATAATGTATTCCGTTTTTTTTGGAACATTTGCTTTAGTTAAAATGCCCAACACTGCAATAGGGTCTGTTGGTGAAATGAGTGCCCCGAATAGCAGGCAGTAAATAAAGCTGATATGTACCTGCAAGAGAAAAGAAATTTCATAAAAGCATAGAGATACAATTAATGTTGAGGCAAAGACACCTCCCAATGCAAATAAGGCTATTGGTTTAATATGACTTTTTAAGTTATTCCAATTTGTGTGTAATGAGCCAGCAAATAATAAAAAGCCCAACAAGTAGTTTAGTATTATTTTATCAATGCGAATATCATTAATATAGTTTTTAATTTCTAGCAATGGAATATCTAGCCAAAACCTTGAACTGATTACAAATACAGAAAGTATTGTTGACAAAAAAAAGAGGCCAATTACGAATGGAAATTTCAATACGCGTTGATTAAAATAAGCAAAGCCTGCAGATAAGCTCATTAATATTGTTAGTGCAAGATATATATTCATTCCATTAGCTTTTTGATTAACTATATAAAAATATTTTTTTATATAATACTGTTAGCGTATTGTCTTATCTATAACATATTCCGTTTCTTCCATACAGGTAAACAACAAGATTTAAAATAACACAAGGTTCAATTCAATGAATTTAGTGAGCAAATTAAAACTCTTTTAGCAAAAAATAACCTTAGCCGCAATGTAGTTAAAACAATTTGTTGCAAAGATTATTTATCAATTCAACCATAGATTACTTTTTTACACCCGCTGTATTACTATTAATCCCATATTTAGAAGGCAGCTAAATCCTGAAATTAATATAAATCATTAAATATACTAATCCCTTTCAATTAAAACCCTTACATTTGCACCCCAAACAAATCGCGAGGTAGAGCAGCGGTAGCTCGTCGGGCTCATAACCCGAAGGTCATAGGTTCGATCCCTGTCCTCGCTACAAAAATGAAAGCGGAGAGTGGAGTGCGATAGTGTGCAGCCACTCTCCATTTTCATTTTTCCCTCCGCTTTCCCTCCGCTTTCCCTCCGCTTTCGCTCTTCTGTACCATAAATGCCCCAAAATTACGTTACTTTGCATCACACAATAATAATATTTATACTTTATGGCTTTTACAGAAGGATTTTTTATTGCTCTGAATAATTGGCAAAATGGCTGGCATGAAGAACAAAATAAAGGGCGAGAAATAGCAGACGAACTTGTTGAGCAATGCGCATTATTACCTGAAAAATTTAAAAAAGTTGACGTTCTCTGTTATCGAAAGAGATTTATCATAGAAGGTGAGGTGGTGCCGATTTTATTGGATGATGAGAAGTTTGAAGGCATTGCAAGTTGGACTACCGATTTAGATTATGCTAAATCATTCAAAGGC
>CAISCV010000067.1 GCA_903883945.1 uncultured Chitinophagaceae bacterium
ACCTGACAAAAAATCTCAATCAATCTTAAGGAATTCAATAACATGGAAATACTTTTCCATGGTAACGAATTGGTCGTATTGGTAAGTATTTATACTTCTCATATTGGAATGAAAAAAGAATAACATCCAAAACTCACGTTACAGTAACCTCTTTTGGCATTTCCTTTTGTTACAAACAGCCCACTTGGCCAAGAGTAGTAATACGAACTTTTCTTTTATGGCTTTTGGAAATGCATATAATCCTTAACAGATTTCCAATCGCCACCCCATGACCATCCATATTTTTTGAATAGTTCAATCACCTTTTGACCCATTGGGTCTGTATACCTGATCCTTCCTGTCGAAAGTTGTTCCCTTGCATTTGATGGAAAAGTTTTACCTGCTGATTTGTATGGATTCTGAACCGGATTAATATCTAAAGCAAACCCATAAGAATGATTGGAGCGTTTATTACTGCTAGTTTCTTTACGATAGTCAAAACAATAAGTATAATTATCATCATTCGATTTGTTGTAGGTATAGTCGTATTGACTTACTGGCGTAATTTGCTCAATAGGGAAACGAAGTTGCGACAGCTCTTTAAAAATATTATTCAGGTCTGTAGCAACCAATTTGTTACAAACAATTTGTCCCGAATGTATCCTTTTGTCAAAACCCGTATAAGGGATTTCGATAAGCACCAAATCACTGTCCAATATCCGTCTAACAAACTGCTTCTGGTCCTCTGAAAAATTATTCTTAGCAACATCAAAATATGCTGTTTCAAATATCTTTTTCAGCTCTTTCCAGGTGTAGCGGCTATCAATAATCGTATCATTCTGTTGAGAAAACACTTGTGTAGTGATCATTATAAAAACAACAACTATTAGCAATCTAACCATACTAAATATTAAAATAAGCTTTCATGCTGCAGTTGGTTGGTATTCCAAATTCATTAGTAATATAAGATGCCCAATCACCAGGAAATATGATACATAAGTTACGACAGGTACTTCTTATCCAACAACCAGATCGCCATTTTTGTATAGCGGCAAGATGTTGGCAACATCGGGCGTAACACAATATTCCAGGTCTTTCTCCAAACCAAACTTCTCCAAGCGATGCCAATGGGTTAGCTTTCTGATAAAGCCTAGCATATCATATTTGTGTTTCAGGTACACCTCTTCCGCCATCAAACTACTATCACAATGAATGGTAAAATGTTCTTTAACACTATTAATAACTGCACCGGCAAACAGAGTATCTTCCAGGTTAAACTTATCCTTCCAGCCCGAACAACCAAGTAATACATTTTTCTTTTCGGCAACTAAAAAATCACAGACGGCAGAGAGGTTGGGGAAAGAACCGGTAATAACTTTAGAAGCACCGGCATTTAATGCCATGTGCAACAGTTTGGTACCATTGGTCGTTGTTAATACCAATGTTTTACCTTTTATGAAGCTTTCGGGATACTCGGCAGGCGAGTTGCCATATTGCAAACCGGGTATTACTTTTCCATCTCGTTCGCCCGCAGTAATACCTTTTGTTTGTGCGCCAATAGAAATACATTTCTCTACGGTATCTACGGGTATGATGCGTGTTGCCCCATTATATAAAGCGGTGGCAATGGTAGAAGTAGCTCTGAATACATCTATAATAACCACGATAGAGTTGTCGCAGTCGTACAGCTTTAATAACTTAGGAGATAATACAGTGTGTAGAACAGGTTTACTCATGAGGGGGTAAATATAGTAAGTGGCGTTTTAGTAGCAAAAAATTAGAGGTGTAAAATGGATTGCATCCATTGTTTTTTACTATAAAAGAAACAAAGCAAGAAATCACAAGGCACACAAAGAGGCAGAGAATTTAATCAATACCCTTTTTGTTCTTTATTGAACCTGTAGTGTTCCTTGAGGTAAAGTCATTGGAATAGTAACGGAAATTGTTGGTGCTATAGGTTAAAAATAAAAGCGGTGATTATCTAAATAGATAATCACCGCTTTAGTAAGTGCAATTATAATTTTCTGCTGAAATTAATCGGGTTTCTTACCATCTAAGAAGGTATTAAGCGCAGAGAACACTGTTTTGTTTTCTTCTTTATCTACGGTGTATTTACTGTAGAAATTTTCTGCCGAAGTAAAAGCATTGCCAAACATGTCCATCTTCTTACGGATGTAGGCAGGCACTGTTTCGAAGTCATCAGCATTGTCGGCATCTTTCATATTGAAACTTAAGTTCCTCAATTTATTAATGCGTTCTAATGCTTTTCTACGCTGATCTTCTATTTCAGAAGATTCTTCAACATCTCCAATTGCAGCCTGTGTGTTAACTGAAGGCTGATAAGTTGGTGCTGCTTGAACAGGCTGTTGATATACCTGAACCGGAGGAACTACTACTACTTCTTCTACTTTCTTCTCTTCTTTAATTTCGAAAGTATCTGTTACTGTAGGTGTAGCAGAAGTACTAGTATCGTCTAAATGAAGATGCGATTTGATGTGTAAGTAGTTATTGTATTGGTTGTGAATTTCCTCATAGATATTGGTAGGTTTTGAAACCAAACCCGAAGAAGGCGTAACATCTTTTTCCGTAACAACAAATTGCAATGTTTCATCAATGATTGGTTCTGGCACTGGCGCAGGTGCAACCTCTGCAACTACTTCTGGCTTAGTATACGTTTCAGTGATCTCTGTACTTAATTCAAAATAAAGCTTAGTGCTGTCTTCTACTGTACTAGTTTCTTCTGAAACCGGAGTCGCAAACAAATTCTCATCAATGGAAGAAATAAACGGAGCTTGCGCATCAATTGTAGGTAACGGGGTTTCTGTAGCAAAATAAGCAACAGGTTCCACTATTTCTACAATAGATTTTGTTTCTTCTTGTTGTTGAACAGGTGCAGCAGCTCTTGCTTCTAAATCCAAAGTCATAACAATCTTCTCAGGCTCAGGCACCTTTACTTTCTCTATAACAGGCTTTGCAAAAGGATCTTTAGAATCGAAGCCTGTAGCAATCAAAGTAATACCAATTTTACTTCCCAATGTATTATCATGCCCCATACCCACGATTACATCGGTATCAGGACCTGCTTGCATACGAAGGTGATTGTTAATGGTTTCAATTTCGTCCATCGTACACTCATCTTCGTTATCCGAGCTATTGATATTGATTAATATCCATTTAGCTCCCTTAATATCGCTATCATTCAACAATGGAGAAGCCAATGCTTCTTCAATAGCAACTTGTGCCCTATTTTCACCTTCTGCTTCAGATTTACCCAAGAAAGCACTACCGCCATTCTTCATTACAGTGCATACATCCGCAAAATCTACAATGATATGTCCACGGCTGTTGATAACGTCAGTAATACATTTTGCAGCGGTAGCCAATACGTTATCCGCTTTACCAAAAGCTTCGCGCATTTTCAGGTTTCCATATTGCATACGCAATTTGTCGTTACTTATAACGAGCAACGTGTCTACGTGTGGTTTCAGTTCCTTGATACCTTCTTCGGCCATTGCCAACCTGCGAGGTCCTTCAAAATTGAAAGGAGTAGTCACAATGCCTACCGTTAATATGCCCAATTCTTTACAAACCTTCGCAATAATAGGTGCTCCACCCGTTCCTGTACCACCACCCATTCCTACGGTGATGAACGCCATCTTGGTGTTTACTTCTAATATCTTTCTTATTTCTTCCAGACTCTCTTCTGTAGCTTTTTTTCCTACTTCAGGGTTAGCACCAGCACCAAGACCTTGGGTTAGATAAGGGCCTAGTTGAATTTTATTAGGTACTTTACTTTGTTCCAATGCTTTAGAATCAGTATTGCAGACAATAAAGTCTACACCATCTACTGTTTGGCTAAACATAAAGTTTACTGCATTGCTGCCACCTCCTCCTACACCAATTACTTTGATAATAGAAGATTTTTGCTTGGGCAAATCGAAATGAATCATGGTACGAGCGGATTACTTAGTGATTAAATATTTGTTTTCTTTTTGAGGGTATAATAGCCATGACGGCCAAGTTGTTTATTTTATTATTTTATCTTCTTCTTCCTGAAATAAATCTATGATGCTTCCTTTAAACTTATCCCAGAACTTGCTTTTTTCAATGGGCTTTGGCGCACGCTCTACTGCTTTCTTTTTTCCTTTCTTTGTAGTTTCTTCTACTATTGGCAATTCCTCAATTACTGCTTCTGGCGCGGCTATTTCCACCACTTTTGCCTTTTTTTCTATCTTAACCGGATTTGCATCATTAAAGCGTTTTACCTGATTATCGTAGTCGTTAAATCCTTTTAGAATCAATCCAATACAAGTAGAATACATTGGTTTCTTCAACTCCTCTAGGTGATTAGGCGCAAGGTGTTCGTTAGGAAGGCCAATACGTGCATTTAAACCTGTTGTATATTCACTCAACTGAATCAAGTGTTTTAACTGAGATCCACCACCTGTAATGATGAGTCCTCCCAAAAGCGTACGCGCATCTAAACCTACTTTCTTTAATTCGAAGCAAACGAAATTCAATATCTCTTCCATCCTTGCTTGGATTATCTCCGCAAGGTTCTTTACACTTATTTGTTTGGCAGGCATTCCTCTCAAACCAGGAATGGTAATAAACGCATTAGCATTTGCTTCATTCGCCAAAGCACTACCAAACTGAATTTTTAAGGCTTCTGCCTGATTCTTTAAAACACCCAACCCAATTTTAATATCGTTGGTAATATTTTCACCTCCAAAAGGAATTACCGCAGTATGCCTTAATATTCCATCTTGAAAAATGGCTAAATCACTTGTTCCACCACCAATATCCAATATAGCAACACCTGCCTCCATGTCTATTTCAGACATTACAGCACTTGCACTTGCAAGCGGTTGTAACACCAGGTCTTTGGTACTTAACGAACTCTTTTCGATAGCACGTTTAATATTCTTGATGGCATTTCTATCACCCGTGATGATATGAAAATTTGCGCCTACCTTAACCCCGTTATATCCTATCGGATCCTTTATATTAGGTAAATTATCAATGGTATAATCTTGAGGTATTACTTCGATAATTTCATCTCCCGCAGGGATAAAAGTTTTCTTTTGGTTACTGATTAACATTTCAATTTCATGACGCTGAATCTCCATTTCTGGATCTTGTCTTACCAGATCGCCACGAGTTTGTATACTTTTTATGTGATGACCCGCAATGCCCACATACACCTCATTAATTTCTAAATCGGGCGCATTGTCACTACAATTCTTTATAGCCTGATGAATTGCCTTGATGGTATGATCAATATTCAACACTTTACCGTGCGCCACCCCATTACTTTCAGAGCGCCCAAAACCTATAATTTCTAGTTTGCCAAACTCATTCTTACGACCTGCTATTACGGCAATCTTCGTTGTTCCGATATCTAATCCTACAATAATGGGTGACTCGTTGATACTCATAAACTAATTTTTAATTCAATGTCAATCTAATTACTTTTTTAAAGTACCAGACTTCCTCACAATAGAGAACGTATTACTTCTTCTTTTATTATTTTGAGGTAAGCTAGTTTTCAATTTATTTTTATCTTTCTCTTTTTCTGTACCTGTAGAATCTTTCGCGGGCATTGTTGCCTTTGCTTTTACGGTACTTTTATCAATCATCAAAGCCTGTATTGCTGCATTTGCTTTTGCAGTATCTGCAACACTTATTTCGGCTCCTCTCTTTACACCTACCACCTGATTCTCGAAACGAACATCCAGTTTAGAATAGGTATTGATTCCGTTTTGCAACCAGGCTTTCTTGTAAAAGGTATATAGGTTGTTGAACTTATTATCCAGATCATCGGCATCACCAAAAACGATGGTTTGATTACCAACTGTAGGCGTTAATTCGAATGTACCTTGCGGCGTAATATATACCTGTGCAATCTGCGCTCTCCAGAAGCTGTCGGCAGTAATAAACTTACCCATTTGTACTACCCCTTGCAACAACTCACTATCCGATGCGGCCATTAAAACCTTATCACTCGGAAAGTTGGTGAACATGGGTACCCTTGCACTTAGTTTATCGCTCAATGGAAGCCTTACTCCACTACTATCAATATAAAAAGAACTACCTTCTACCGTAAAAACCCTTCCTACCGGTTGCCTTTCTTCAATCCTCACTTGCAAAACCTGGTTGTTGTCAAAAAACAATTCTGCATTCTTTACCCAAGGCGTTTTTTCCAGTTCTGTTTCAATGGCCTTCAAATTAACCTCGTTCATTTTTTTATTCTCCAGATTCGAATGCTCATTAATCAAGTCCTTTACATCTTTCTCATCTATAAACAAATGTTCATCTGCACCCGTAATCTCCACTTTTATGTCTGTACAAGCCTTGTGATTTTTAATAATCATCGCCGCACCAAACAGCACGATAGTACCCACTCCCATGAGCACCCATAAAACCTGTACTATCGTTTTCTTCCAGTTCAACTTAATTATTTTAACGTATAACTTATTACTTAATACTTATTACAAAACTGCTTTCACTTCCCCCACCAACACATCTATATCCCCTGCACCTGCCATCACTATCAAACCCGGTTTATTTGCTTTTACCCACTCCACCATTTCCTTTTTGCCCAGCACCTTTTTGTTGGCAATGGTCATTTTATCTAACAACATCTCGCTCGTAACACCCGGAATAGGCAATTCTCTTGCAGGATAAATGGGTAATAAAATCACTTCATCTGCCATACTTAAACTAACCCCAAATTCTGCTGCCTGGTCATTGGTTCTGGAATAGAGATGCGGTTGAAAAATCAGGGTCAACTTCTCTGTTCCGTACAAACTTCTGACGCCACTTATCAATGCCCTCATTTCTTCGGGATGATGCGCATAATCATCTATCAATACTTGCTTTTCTGTCTTAACAATGTATTCAAATCTTCTCTTTACCCCTTTAAAATCTGCTACTGCGGCCTTAATTTTTTCGTCGGAAATATTTAAATACTTCGCTACCCCAATGGCCGCAACTGCATTTTCTATGTTGTGCAAACCACCCATGTTCAAAGTGATATCGCTGATAATTTCTCCTTTATATACCACATCAAAGAGGTAAGAACCATTGACAACTTTGATGTCTTTTGCATAAACCGAAGCCCTGTTGTCGCTATAACTATACGTGAGGTGATTGCTAATTTTAAACTCAGCAGTTCTGCTAAGTCCATATTTGCTGATCAGCAAACCACCTGCTTTTATTTTTTCAGAAAACTGAATAAACGCATTCCCAAATTCCTCGGGTGTGCCATAGATATCCAAATGATCGGCATCCATAGCGGTAATGATGGCAACATCGGGCGTTAATTTCAAAAAGCTACGGTCATATTCATCTGCTTCTACCACCACTACGTTGTTGGTATCGCTCCAGAAGTTAGTTTGATAGTTAGCTGCGATACCACCCAAAAAGGCGTTACAACCATAACCGCTATGACGCAGAATATGCCCCGTCATAGTGGTAGTAGTGGTTTTGCCATGCGTACCTGCCACACATATATTGAAAGAACTTTCGGTAATCCATTGCAAAATATCACTACGCTTTACCACCTTATAGCCATTTTGCTGATAATAAACCAATTCGGCATGCTGTGCAGGAATAGCAGGAGTATACACAATTACTTTTGCATCTTTAGGAGCCAAAGACAAGTTTTCTTCGTAATGAATTGCTATCCCTCTCGCCTCCAAAGTCCTTGTAAGCTCGGTTGATGTTTTATCATAACCACTTACAGTATATTTTTTTGAATGAAAATACCGGGCAAGCGCACTCATCCCTATTCCACCGATGCCGATGAAATAGATGACACCTCCTTCTACTGAAGGAGTGATTAAGTTGCCGATATTTTTATTATTGTCACTCATTTAATTCCTTTCTTTACTTATTCAATTCTTAAAACCCGTTATCCCATTAACTTTTGCCACTTTATACTTAGTCATAAAAGCTATAGCTTTTGTCGTATAAGTTGTAGCTTCCGTTATAAAAGCTTAAACTTTTGTCGCATAAGTTGTAGCTTCCGTCATAAAAGCTTAAACTTTTGTCGCATAAGTTGGAACTTCCGTCACAAAAGCTTGAACTTTTGTCGCATAAGTTGTAGCTTCCGTCATAAAAGCTATACCTTTTGTCGCATAAGCTTTAGCTTCTATCGCAAAGCGTATACGCTTTAACCTAAAACTATTTAAAAGAACGTCCCCTTTTCTAATCTCCCTTTAGGGGTTAGGGGCTAAAACTTCCCTCGCTATCACCTCATCTGCATTGGTGATTGCCAACGCACTGATGTTTGTCTTCAACTCACTTTTCAAGGCTTCATCTGTTGATAATGCAATTAGAGTATCTGCCAGTTTATCATTCACCTCACTATCTTTTACCAACAAAGCGGCCTTTTTTGCTACTAAAGCCAGCGCATTTGCCGTTTGATGATCTTCTGCCGCAAAAGGATACGGAACAAAGATGGAAGGCTTGCCTACCACACACAATTCTGTAACCGCCATCGCACCAGAGCGACTAATTACCACATCAGCAGCAGCATAAGCCATTTCCATGCGGGTAATAAATTCATTTATCCAGATAGAATCATTCCCATTTGCCGCCTGTTTGTACTTATTAGCATTGG
>CAISCV010000068.1 GCA_903883945.1 uncultured Chitinophagaceae bacterium
ATATTTTTCTCAAAGGGTTAACCGCAGTGGCGTTATAAGTACGAAGCCTGCCGGCTTTGAGGCAAAAAGATTCTAAAAGCGACATTTATTCAATCTTGCAACAACTTTTCAATAAATTAAATTTAGATGCGTTTGCCCTGGGATAAATACCTAAAGCAAAGGTCGTCAACTATTAAGTTCCTACTTTTGCTGCTGAATTTTGAGCTCAAACTGATTACTGTTCACTGATAACTGTTAACTGTTTACTGATGACAAAGCAAATTCTCCTCACCGAAGATGGTAGCTACACAGTCGCTATTCCCGAAATGAAGCTTACCTATCATAGCACTCGTGGGGCACTACAAGAAAGTATACATATATATATAGTATCAGGTTTGCAATTTGCCCTGCCAAACATAACGTCAGAAACAATTAATGTTTTCGAAATGGGCTTTGGTACAGGCCTCAATGCCCTTCTCACGTTGCAAGAGGCGATTCGGTTAAATCGTAAAATCTACTATTTTACTGTTGAATTATTTCCGCTTACGATTGAAGAAGCTAAAGCATTGCAACAAGATGAACAATTGGGTACAAGCAACTTATCCATGCAATTGCACCAAGCTCCATGGGAACAGGAAGTAGTACTAAATGAATATTTCACCCTCTATAAAACCAAGCAGTCGCTATTAGACCTCTCTTTAAATACCCAGTTCGACGTCGTTTATTTCGATGCATTTGCGCCCAATGATCAACCAGAATTATGGACGGAAGCCGTTTTTGCCAACCTCTACAATCACCTCAACTCCAATGGTATCCTCGTTACTTATTCAAGTAAAGGCTCTGTTCGTAGGGCAATGCAGGCAGTAGGTTTCACCGTGAAAAAGATACCAGGTCCCATCGGAAAAGCCGAAATCGTCCGCGCCACAAAACAATAATCCCCAATAATCACTATCATTTCACATTTCATACTTAATATTTTTCCTACTTACAACTTATAACTTAAAACGTATAACTTGCTTTTGCGTGCCCTTACAGGTCGGGCTTTTCATTCCAATCTTTTTGCACAGGGCAGCAAAAAGGATTTTCATTGCAATCCCTCACGCACTAGTCGAGTACCAAACCAATACAAAAGTTTCGCTTCAAGTCAAGCCAACCTCACAAGAAAGTGCCTCGTCCTAAAAAAAGGTTACTTGTTTTTAAAATAATCCTGTAATAAGTTTCCAGATCGTGCAATCAAACAACCCAATTCCCCTCTTCGAGGGGTGTCCGATAGGCCGGGATGGTTAGTTATTTCCTTTCCAACACATCCCAAGTCATTAACGGCTCAGCTGCTGCCGTTTCTTGCTCGGCTGCTGCCAATAACAACTTCGCTAATCTCAATAACGGTGCATCTGAGGTCAAAAACAACACGCCTGATACCCATAACACCTATGCTGATACCCATAACGCCTATGCTGATACCCATAACACCTAGGCTGATGCCAATAACGCAAATCCTAAGTCTATTACGCTTTTTTAGTCACCCACAACACAGCCCCCTTAATAAACTGTAACATCTTGGGGTCTTTATAAAAATCATCTGTATGTCCAATCGCCGATTGCAACAACCTTCCCTTCTTCACCTGCTGCCACCATACCAAAGGGTGCTTCCCGTTCATCGTTCCTCCTGTGTAAGAAGTTTCATCTACCTCAACCAGCGGATGTTCATCCACAGAAACGGGTGCAGTAAAATTGTATAGCTCATCAAAAGCAGTCCATTCACTTGGTAGCAACCTCGCAGCCGGATGTAAGCTATCCACTACCAAAAATTTAGCTTGTTGTTGCTTTGGATGCGCCTTAAACTGCGCACCCATTGTTTTCATGTACCAGTCCCAATGCTGTTCGCAATCCGTTCCGGTATGCAGCGTCAACAAACCGCCTCCTTTTTCCAAGTATTTCTTAAAAGACTGTTCTTCTATCGAATCGAATATTTTACCAGTAGTCATCACAAAGACAATTGCGTCATATTTTTTCAACCATTTATAATCATTAAATAGGAGAGAGTCTTCTGTAAACGTAATTTGCCATTGGTTGTCCTTGGCAAGCGTAGTCAAGGCCTCCTTTGCAGCAGGAATACTCTTGTGTCTGAACCCATTGGTTTTAGAATAGGCCAACAACTTTATGGATTGTGCTTCAATAGACGTAACCAGTGCAAGCGATACGAACAGGTAGACTAATTTTTTCTTCATATCGGTACGATTTATTATAATTAATAAGGTGTAATCAGAAAATTAATTGCCCAAATCTATGTTTTCTATCTATCCAGCTTCCTATGTGCTAAGAAAAAAAACATTTTGCTCGTCAATTCTGCCCCTTTTTAACTAAAAATCACCAATAAAGGGCTGTAATTACAAAAGGTTTTCTTTAGTTACAACTTTTTTTTTAATCATTGCAATAATATCAAAAGAAACTCCCTATTTTTGCAGCCCGAAAAAAAGTATGTCTAAACAGCAATTAATAAAACAGGACGGACAGATAATAGAAGCACTTAGCAACGCAATGTTTCGGGTTAAGCTAGAGAATGGTCACGAGATACTCGCTACCATCTCCGGAAAAATGAGGATGCACTACATAAGGATTTTGCCAGGTGACAAAGTGGGTGTAGAAATGAGTCCTTATGATTTAAGTAGAGGTCGGATTAACTTCAGATACAAATAGTAAATTTTTAGTTGACTTACTTTACCGTAAGTCAATATTAATAAGATAGATAAACATATAATAATGAAAGTTAGAGCAGCTATAAAAAAGCGTAGTGCAGACTGTAAAATTGTTAAGAGGAAAGGTAAACTTTATGTAATCAACAAGAAGAATCCTCGCTTCAAACAACGTCAAGGATAATTAGATTGTAAATTTAGAACATTCATTTTAAACATAAATAGTTTATGGCTCGTATTGCCGGTATAGACTTACCAAAAAATAAAAGAGGAGAAATTGGGCTTACATACATCTACGGAATTGGTCGTAGCAGAGCGCAACAAATTCTAACTGCCGCAGGTATATCTCTAGATAAGAAGGTAAACCAATGGAATGATGATGAACAAACTGCAATACGTAATTTGATCAACACAGAGTTCAAGGTAGAAGGTGCTTTGAGAAGCGAAACCCAGATGAACATCAAGCGTTTATTGGATATCGCTTGTTATCGTGGTCTTCGTCACAGAAAAGGCTTGCCTGTTAGAGGTCAACGTACCAAAACTAATAGCCGTACTCGTAAAGGAAAGAGAAAGACTGTTGCTGGTAAGAAGAAAGCAGCTAAGAAATAATAATTAGAGGAGATTAGTGAAAACTAATCTTTGTCGAAAGCCAGCGGATAATCTACAAGATAGAAAGGAGCGGCTAATTTTTTAAAAGATTACCTAAAAGTAAGTTATGGCTAAACCGTCAAAAGCACAGAATAGTGCTAAAGTTGCAGCAAAAAAAAGAATCGTAAAGGTTGAAGCTGCTGGGGAAGTAAGAATCAGTGCAACATTCAACAACATCATCGTTGCATTTACCAACAAGCAAGGACAAGTTATCTCTTGGTCATCTGCTGGTAAAATGGGTTTCAGAGGATCTAAAAAGAATACACCTTACGCCGCCCAGATGGCAGCTTCAGATGCAGCGAAAGTTGCAGTAGATGCAGGTCTAAAGAGAGTAGATGTATTTGTAAAAGGGCCAGGTTCAGGAAGAGAAGGCGCTATCAGAGCAATTGCTCAAAGTGGAATAGATGTTACAACCATAAAAGACGTAACGCCGATGCCTCACAACGGTTGCAGACCTCCTAAGGCAAGAAGAGTATAATTTCTATTAATACAGATTTCATATAGGTTATGATAGTCGATTTAGTTTTATGATTTTTTAATAATCGGTCTATCATTTAATAAAAAATCAATAAATAATAATTATGGCACGTTACATTGGACCAAAAACCAAGATTTGTAGAATCTATGGTGAACCAATTCTTGGAAACGGGAAATGGCTTACAAAAAACAGTAACCCTCCCGGTCAACATGGCGCTACTCGTAAACGTAAAACACTAGGTGAATACGCTTTACAGTTGAGAGAAAAACAAAAAGCAAAGTACACTTACGGCTTATTGGAGCGTCAGTTCCGTAAAACCTTCGTAGAAGCGTCTAAAATGAAGGGCGTTAAAGGTGAAAATCTAATTAAATTATTAGAAGCAAGATTAGACAATACTGTTTACAGACTTGGTCTTACTGCTAGCCGTCCCGAAGCAAGACAATTAGTGGCACACAAACACATCACTGTAAACGGCGATGTGATGAACGTACCTTCTTACTCTTGCAAACCAGGCGATATTGTAGGATACAAAAACAAGAGTTTAGCCAACGATTCAATTCTTACAAAGAAGAAAGGAAAGAATCCTAAATTTAGTTGGGTTGATTGGAATGAAGCTGAACAAAAAGGTGTTTTTATAACTTATCCTGAAAGGGAAAGTGTTCCAGAAAACATCAAGGAGCAGCTAATTGTAGAATTGTATTCTAAATAATGAATTGAACAGGGAAACCTGTTTACAATTAATTTCAATCATAATTTATTTTAGAAGATTATCTAAATAAATAGAAAATATTTCTTATGGCAATATTGAATTTTCAGAAACCCGATAAAATTGTTCTTCAGAAAGTATCTGATTTTGATGGTGAATTCGAATTTCGTCCGTTAGAACCAGGATACGGATTAACAATCGGGAATGCTTTACGCAGAGTGTTGTTGAATAGTCTTGAAGGATATGCAATTACTGGAATTAAAATTGAAGGTGTAGACCACGAATTTGCAACAATAAAGGGTATCACTGAAGATGTTACAGAAATTATCTTGAATCTTAAACAAGTTAGATTCAAAGTAGTGGACGACTTAGACATCAATTCTGAGAAAATCAGCCTTTCAATAAAGAATAGTACCGAGTTTACGGCAGGTGCAATTGGTGAAGCTTCACAGCACTTTAAAGTAATGAATCCAGAACTAGTTATCTGTGTGATGGATTCTGCTTCTAAAATAGACATCGAATTAACGGTTTCTAAGGGTCGTGGTTACATACCTGCTGAAGAAAATAAAATAAAAGATACTACATTCGGTTTCATTGCTATCGATTCAATTCATACGCCAATCAAGAATGTTAAGTATTTAATAGAGAATTATCGGGTAGAACAAAGAACGGATTATGAAAAATTAATTCTTAACGTAACTACTGATGGTACTATTCATCCCGAAGATGCAGTTAAACAAGCTTCTCGAATTCTTATCCAGCATTTGATGATCATCACTGATGAGAATATCACCTTCGATTCAAAAGAAGAAAAGAAAGATGATGTTGTTGATGAGCAAATTTTGCAACTAAGAAAAGTATTAAAAACACCACTCGAAGATTTAGATCTTTCTGTACGTGCATTCAACTGCTTGAAAGCTGCAAAAATTAATTCTTTGAGCGAACTAGTTCAATATGAACAAGAAGACTTGATGAAGTTCAGAAACTTTGGACAAAAGTCATTATCTGAAATTGAACAAGTATTGATCGAAAGAGGATTAAGTTTTGGAATGGATTTACAAAAGATGGGTTTAGATAATATCGATTAAGGATATAAATAATTGGGTATATAAAAAAACATTTCCTGTTTACAGGATAAAAAAATTTAAATAAATAGTCATGCGTCACGGAGATAAAATCAATAATTTAGGTAGAAAGAAAGCTCATAGAAAAGCTCTTTTGAGTAACCTATCTTCTCAATTGATTGTTCATAAAAGAATTGTAACTACTTTGGCAAAGGCCAAGGCTTTGCGTTCTCATATTGAACCAATTATTACCAAAGCAAAAAATGTTGAATCTAAGGAATCTACGATGCATGAGCATAGAGTAGTATTTTCTTATCTTCAAAATAAAGAAGCTGTAAAGGAACTATTTACAGTTGTAGGTCCAAAAATTATTTCAAGGCCAGGTGGTTATACCCGTATTATCAAATTAGGTATCCGTAGTGGTGACAATGCTGAAAAAGCAATGATCGAACTAGTCGATTTCAATGAAACCTACAACAATACTCAATCTGCAGATTCTTCAGAAACTGTTAAGAAAACACGTCGTGGTCGTACTAAAAAGGTTGAAAATTCTGATAGTGCTGTTGAGGAAACAGTTACTACGGAAGAAGTTGAAACTACTGAATCTGAATAACCGAATTATAATTTATACATCAATATTGAGAAATAAATTAATTGAAAGTATCTTTTAGAAATTAAGGAAGCAAAATCGTAATGGTTTTGCTTTTTTTATACCTATTCTTTTAATAATTATAAAATATAAATTACAGATTATGCCAACAACTTCAAGAGATGCAATTTTATTATTAGAAGATGGTAATGTTTTTACCGGTAAAGCCTTCGGGAAAATTGGAACAACCTCGGGTGAAATATGTTTCAACACCGGTATGACTGGTTATCAGGAAGTTTTTACAGATCCCAGCTATACTGGACAGGTATTAATAATGAATAACGTTCATATTGGCAATTATGGGGTTAAAGATACAGATGTAGAAAGCAGTAGTATTAAAATACAAGCGCTTATTTCCAGGAATTTAGAAAGTAATTTTAGCCGATTTCTTGCTAACGACTCTTTAGATTCTTTCTTACTAAAGAATAATATAACCGCAATCGACAATGTAGATACAAGAGCTTTGGTATCACATATCCGTGAAAAGGGTGCCATGAATTGCATTGTTTCATCCGAGATTTTGGATGTAGAACAACTGAAGGTTTTATTGTCTCA
>CAISCV010000069.1 GCA_903883945.1 uncultured Chitinophagaceae bacterium
ACTACAAGATAGGGATTTTTAAAACTCATCGCCAATAGGCGATGTTAGTTCAACTCTTAAATATGAGAAGGTTTTATCCTGTTCTAAACTTTCGCTTTTTTTTGAAACCCTTTTCTGTATAGGATTCCATCCAATTGTTTTTGTTATCTAAAACCTTCGCAAATACAAATCTAAGGGTATTTGTATTTCTACATTCAAAAGTACGCGCCATAACCCCCAAAAACTATTTTACCCCTCCATGCAACGAATGGTTGCGTTTAAGTGCCTTGTAGGGTATAAACGATTTTGCAATGAATACTAGCCGATTTTTTTATACAAACACTTCTCTTTCCATCGCCATTCAATACGAAGGCAACTAATCAAATCCCTGTAGCAGTCTTCCTCAAAAAGATTATACGATTTCAAATTAGTTAGTCAAACTAGATATAAAACAGGCTTCCTAAAGCGTTATCTAGTCAAGCTAGATATAAAACGGGCTTCCTAATGAGTTAACTAGTCAAGCTAGATATCAAACAGACTTCCTAAAGATTTATCTAGTGAAGCTAGATATAAAACAGGCTTCCTAAAGATTTATCTAGTTAGGCTAGATATGAAACAGACTTCCTAAAGGATTTAGGCAATATTCAACAAGTAGGTTATTTATTTTAATCACATTTTAAACTTTAATTTATGACACAGAGTTATTTTGATGCTTTTTACACAGACCTTTTTGATAAGCATAACATCATCGACAGTCGCTTTCAGGTGTTCTTACGAAACCTTATTGCATCGCTTACTTCCAACAACCCGCTCGGCGCATTTACGACACAGATTGCAAGCCTTACGGCAGCTTACAACACTTATTTTGGTAATTATGAAACCAAAAGTGTGAACATTGCGGAGAAAGTGGGTAAAACAAATAGCCTCGACATTGTGACGGCACTTTTTGCAAATACCGTAAGGAGTAAATACAACGCTATCGCAGCGGTATATCCATTTGGAGAATCTGTGTACATCGAGTTTTTTCCACACGGATTATCAGAACTAAGCCGGCTAACAAGAGAGAATGTGCAAACTGTTAGTCACCGGATAGCCACCAAAGCCACGCAATACATGGCAAGCCTTGGCGGGGCGACTTTTGCCGCCATTTTTACCACATTGGAAACAAATATTACCGCAGCCGTCGGTGCACAAAACACGGGTAAAGCAGTTGTGAAAACCATTACTACTTCTGTGGTTAACAACCGGGAACCTGTAGAAGAAGCCACCATGAAAGCAATGTATGCCGTTGGTTTGCAGTATTGGCCCAACCAGGAGGCTTGCCGTAGTTACTTCGATTTTAGTTTGTTGTTTGGCGTAAAGCTGCATCCGGGTGTGGTGGAAACAGGCATTGCTGCTCCGAGTGCTAATACCCTTTGTGTTGGCACGGGCATTGTTGCCACTGCGGTTTTTACTTTAAAGAATAAATCAGATTTCCCTGTCACTTTCTTCGCGGCTCACACATCCAACGGTGCGGCAGTGGGTACGCCAATAGTAGTACTCGCTCACCATGATACGGTATTGACGTTTAAAGAATTTGGTGCTGCTGATATGTTGTTTCTCTATGTGAAAAATGAAACCATCTATGCAGGAAACTGGGAAGTGCGGATGGACTAAAGTGAGTGGTGAGTAGTGAGTAGTGAGTAGTGAGTAGTGAGTAGTGAGTGGTGAGTGGTGAGTGGTGAGATATACTTGTTTTAAAATACAGGTGTTGTTCTTTGATGGACAGCACCTTTTTTGTTTTCTTAACTGAAATGTGATAGAGAAGTAGTAGGTATCTAACTAAAAAAAGTTGCTTAATACGGGTACTCCTCCAAGTGACCTGTAAAAAGCAACAATTAAAAACTGCCTCAAGAATAAGGCTGTTTATAATAAACAACCATGACTGTAAACAACTATTTCAAAGAATCATCTTATAACCTGTCTGATTCTATATCTTTCTTTTTGTTGGGTTTCTTTATTTTTATGATGCAAATATTTCGATTTCAGTTGTCCCAATTTTGTGATGTAGGTTAGTAAGCTAAATGACTCTACTCATATTTCAATTTTAAATAGACTATTAGTAGATAGAAAAAAACGCCTGACTAGGATAGTCAAGCGCATTATAAAGAGAGAAGTTTGGTACTTAATTATTTCTTTTTCAGTTGGTCTAATTGTTTTTTTGTTGCGTCTAGGTCTTTTTTAAGGTCAATTACATCGAGGGTAAGCTCTTCAATTTTCTTTAAAAGGATGCCGTTCATCTTGCCCAAATCCAAACCGTCTTTCATAACCGTTTCGGTGGTGGGCACATCGGGGAGGTGTCTGTGCTGTTTGATGTAGTTATCCAAATCCTCCATGGACATTCTTTTGTAGGAATCTTTAAAAACATTGTCATACCAGTCATCAGAATTCTTAACAGCCACTTTTACTTTCTCGGTTAAGATACCGTCTTCTACGAATAGCTTGTAGCCATCAAGTAACTCGTTTACATTCCCAATTTTTACCTTCCCCTGATAGGAGTTGATGGAGAAAAATTCTTTGTCATAGTCTTCACCTGGAGCCTTGAAACAAACTTTAAAGGTCTGGGGCGTTTTTAAGACATTATCTCCCGATACCCTTGCGCCAACCGTCCAATAACTCGTGTTCTTCGAGTCGCTTAAATCGCCATTGGAAAACATAATGGATGGTTCATTCTGACCGGCCTCTGCCCATACATTACTTAATTGTAATAGTATGTTTTTGCCTGCTATATTACCAACACCTTTCTTAATTTCTAGTGGAGCTTGGGGTATTTTAGTACCTATTCCTGCATTGCCGTTAAGCGGAAATTGATTCTCACTATTAGGGAAAGTGGTATCTATATATTCATAAACCACTTGCTGTTTGATGGGATTGGTATTGGGGAAAATGGCAGGTGATTGGTAGGGGACAGGCTTTGTTTTAGCTTTTGTGACGGGTAATTTCGGGGTTTGCGTACCGATAATTGTGGGTTTTTGGGCAGTATGAACCTTGTATTTAAAACTTGGGGTAAGCTGAATAGGCGGGGTAAGTTGTGCATTTGAAATGCCTACCATACCTGTTGCCAATATCATCAAAATACCAATACACTTTTTCATTTGTAACTTATTTATTCTGGGTATAAACGAAACATAGATGCTAAAAAGTATTAGCATCTATGTTTATTAAATAATAGTCATGTAATTACATCAACACCTTCACGCGATAATACCTTATCTGTGATTCTTTTGATAATGATCTTCTTCCTCTTTGTGGTCTTTGTCATACGCTTTAATGATTGCTTTTACCAGTTTGTGCCTTACCACATCTTCCTCATCAAGCATTACGTGTGCAATACCGTTGATGTTCTGTAAAATGCGCGTTGCTTTCTCCAATCCACTCCGTTGATTTCTAGGTAAATCTATCTGGGTAGGGTCACCGGTGATGATTGCCTTTGCATTGGCACCAATACGGGTTAAGAACATCTTCAATTGCAGGTCGTTTGTGTTTTGCGATTCATCTAGTATGATAAATGCATTGTCTAGTGTACGCCCTCTCATGTATGCCAAAGGTGCTATTTCGATAGTACGAGTACTCATATAATAGCCCAACTTGTCTGCAGGTATCATATCGTCTAAGGCATCATACAATGGACGTAAATAAGGATCGATCTTTTCTTTCAAATCACCGGGTAAGAAACCAAGGCTTTCTCCCGCTTCAACAGCAGGGCGGGTAAGGATAATTTTCTTTACCACTTTGTTTTTCAATGCTCTTACCGCCAAAGCTACTGCAGTATATGTTTTACCCGTACCCGCTGGTCCGATAGCAAAGACAATATCATTTTTGTCGGCAGCTTGAACCATCTTCTTTTGATTGGCTGTTCTTGCCCTTACCGTCTTACCGTTGGGGCCGAATACCAAAATGTCATTGGGATTCTTTTCTACAAAATTATCTACGGTCTCAGCATCATCACCGCCTAATATCTGTTCGAAATAATTCTCACTGAGGTGGCCATTTCTTTCTAGGTACTGTACAATTAGATCAATTTTTTCTTTGGCTAACCCAATCTGTTCAGGAGAACCGCTAATTTTTAACTGCGTACCTCTTGATAGGATTTTTAATAGGGGAAATCTCTTTTTAAGTACATCCAGTTTGCCATTATTTACGCCAAAAAACTCAATGGGATTTACTGATTCTAAGTTGATAATTGTTTCAGTCAAAGCAATGTGATTTAATAATGATTAAATAAAAACATTTTATTTTTCAAATTTATTGAAATGGGTTTCAAGTAACCATAAGGGTTATACACAGTTTGTGGATAGGTTAAAGTTCAATAATAGCTATTTACACCAAATAGATGTTTTTTAAGCAAAAGATTCTTTGATTGGTAGATAGTCTGTTTATAATAAACGTATCTCCTGGAAATCATCTTTCAATGCTACACCCGAGATTTGTTTTGTTTTCATTTGTTGCAACAGGTATGAAATTTTAAAGGCAGCAGTTTCATAAGACAATCCTTCTGGTTGAATATTGGAAACACAATTTCTTTTTTCATCTGTATTACCTGTTTGAGGTAGATAGGTAAGATAGGCGCCCATACTGTTGGGAGAACTGAGTCCGGGTCTTTCGCCAATTAAAATTAAGGTGATTTGTGCTTTCAGTATTTCTCCAATTGGGTCTGCAAGTGCCACCCGGCTTTGGCTGGCTATTACAACAGGGGCTACAATCCAACTGGTAAGTAATGGCAGCAATAGTTGAATAAGTTTAACGGAGTGAAAATTTACCGCATCGGCAGAAAGCCCATCCGCAATAATAATACATAAATCGACGGGCTCTTTTGAACCCATATTTAGTTGGGTGATACTTAGCTCATTCAATACGCGTCCTTTATCGGGATGTAGCAGATAGTCTGTTCTGTCTGCCACTTTACTTTGAACGGTCATACATGCAAGCCCTAATGTTTGTAAATCATCGCTAAGTTTAGATATATCTATCTCCGAATGGAGGGCATCCTTAGCCATTGAGTGTGCCATTCTTACTTTAAGCACTTCATTTGTGGGCATTGAGCCTCCCGAACGCCCTAAGGAAATGCGGGCATTGGTAAATTGTTTCAACTGCTGCCAAGGTTTTTTTTCCATGGTATTCGCTATTGTGAGATTATTTTAAGTAGCTTGTTTGAGGTTGAGGTATGGGTTATCTGAAGTTTTTCATTCAAAATGCCTGCCGATATCAACCACTGTTCAAATTCGGGTGCTGGTCTCAAGCCAAGTACTTGTCTTACATACAATGCATCGTGAAAAGAAGTACTTTGATAATTAAGCATGATGTCGTCTGCCCCGGGTACCCCCATAATAAAATTGCATCCTGCTGTTCCCAACAATGTCAGCAACATATCCATATCATCCTGGTCCGCATCTGCATGATTGGTATAGCAAACATCACATCCCATGGGTAACCCCATTAGTTTGCCACAAAAATGATCCTCCAAGCCTGCTCTGATTATCTGTTTGCCATTATACAAATATTCAGGACCAATAAACCCAACTACGGTATTTACCAGCAATGGATTAAAAGCCCGTGCAACGGCATAAGCCCTTGCCTCCAAAGTTTGCTGGTCTATATGGTGATGTGCATTGGCAGAAAGAGAACTGCCCTGACCAGTCTCAAAATACATGACATTATTTCCAAGGGTACCTCTGCTTAAAGAAAGGGTGGCTTCGTGACCTTCTCTTAAAATGCTCAGATTTACCCCAAAGCTGCTATTCGTTTTCTCCGTTCCACCAATAGATTGAAAAGCCAAATCAACAGGGGCGCCTTGTTCTATTGCCATAATAGTATTGGTGATGTGGCTAAGTACGCAGGTTTGTGTGGGTATCTGATAACGGGTTCGTACTTCATCCAGAACCTTTAGCAATTGAATTTGAGTTGCAATATTATCCGTTGCGGGATTAATACCAATCACGGCATCGCCGCTTCCAAACAAGATGCCATCAATTACAGAAGCCAATATACCCTTTATGTCATCGGTAGGATGGTTGGGTTGTAATCGGGTTGCTAAACAACCCTTTATACCAAGGGTATTTCTAAAGCGGGTAATAACCTCACATTTTGAGCTTACCAATATCAAATCTTGTACACTCATTATTTTACAAACGGCAGCGGCCATTTCGGGTGTAATGGCTTTTTGAAGTTTGGTTAATACCTCTTTGTCGGTTGAATGTGCTAACAGGAAATCTCTAAAACCTCCAACGGTAAGGTGAGCAATGGTTTTAAAGTTTTCTTTGTCGTGTGTATCAATGATCAATCGGGTAATTTCATCTTGCTCATAGGGGATGATTAAATCTTCGATAAAAGTAGTGAGGGCTATCTCTGCTAACGCCATTTGCGCGGCTATTCTTTCCTGGTAAGATTTGGCAGCAATACCTGCCAGTTGATCGCCCGAACGTAAGGGAGATGCTTTTGCCAGCAACTCGGCAAGCGTATTGAAGACATAGACCTTATTTTGTATGGTATGCTTATACATAATATCAAATATATTCTTTTAGTGTTGACTAAAACTTTTCATCAATAAATTATGATTGTTCATCAAGCAGATGCCGACAATATGTTTTCGCTATCCTATTCTTAGTAACTGTGATGCCACTAAATAAGTAGTAAGCTGCCTTTTGCAAATTTCACCGTATGAATAAACTAAAAACCTCAAACGATGTGGTACTAATTACCGTTGTTCTATTCGACTTTAAACGTAAGAGGCATAAAGTTGGGCGACTGCCTTATACCATGTGTTTTGCCAAGAATAAACATACCCTTGATTTAGTTGGTTGACGCATATACATTGATAATCAGAATCGCAATATCCAGATCGTGCCGTACCGCATCTATCGTTTCTCCAAATAAATAATCCTTCAGACCTCTGTGCCTGTGCGCCCCTACAATCAATAAGTCGGCATGGGCTTCTTTTACCAGTCGCACAATCTCTTTCACTCGGTTTCGGTATCCCAATTGGATAGTTACGGTATAACCTAGTGCTATTAACTGATTGGCGTAAAGTTCCAAACGCTGTCTATCTTTTTGTGTCTCTGCATCGTCGCTTGCTGCCCCTAAGTAATTGGCCGAAACACTTTCTATAATATGTAACAAGGTATAATTTGCCTCCTTTTTACCCTGTGCAAGTGCCTCGGATATCAGCCTGCCATCATTATCACTAAAGTCTAGGGCAACAACTATATTGTTTATAGGGCGTGGGGAGAGGTTATCTAAGGGTAATGCCTCAGGGTGCATATCTGCCGTAAGTCGCAATCTTCGCTTTTGTATTACAGGGAGCAATGCCATGGTTGTAAACAGCCAGATTATGAATACTGCCAAGAGGCTTACCCCTATTTGGGCGAGTACATTCCCTTCGCTTTCATATACCTCCATCAGTTTTTCGGTAACTAGTTGTGCATTCAAAAAAACCAATACAAGGGCTATAGACCAAGCAACAATCTTCATTCTAAGGTTAATGGCAAACTCACCCATCGTGGTTTTATCGCTTACAAAGTGGATTAACGGAATGATGGCAAATCCTAATTGAAGGCTCAATATTACCTGACTCAATATCAGCAAATCATCCACTTTACTGTCCCCATACATAAGTATTACGATAACAGCAGGCGTGATGGCTATTAGCCTGGTAATTAATCTTCTCAACAAAGGATCAATCCGCAGGCTTAGGTATCCCTCCATTACTATCTGCCCGGCTAGTGTTCCGGTAATGGTAGAACTCTGTCCCGATGCAATTAACGCAATCGCAAATAGGGTAGGGGCAATCTTATGCCCCAATAAGGGACTCAACAACCGATAGGCATCTTCTATCTTAGCAACTGTGTTATGGCCAGAAGTATAAAACACACTAGCCGCCAATATCAGGATGGCTGCATTTACAAAGAAGGCACCATTAAGTGCAATAAAACTATCAATGAAATTGTACTTTAAGGCGCGCCTTACACCTGCCCATCCAGTTTTTATTTTTCGGGTTTGCACCAACGCCGAATGCAGATAAAGGTTATGTGGCATCACGGTTGCCCCAATAATACCCACAGCAATGTAGAGGGAGTCTTTATTTAGCTTGGTTGGAATAAAGCCGTAAGCCACCTGACCAAAATCGGGTTTCGCAAATACTAATTCCAGAAAGAAGGAGATGCCTATAATTAATACCAAGGATATGATAAACGCCTCTAGTTTTCGGATGCCCAGCTTTTGTAACCACATCAGCAAGAAGGTATCTAAAATGGTAAAGCATACGCCCCAAATTAAGGGAAGCCCTGTTAACAGATGAATACCAATAGCCATCCCCAACACTTCTGCAAGGTCGCAGGCAGCAATGGCCAATTCTGCTAAGAGGTACAAACAAAAGTTTACCAAGGGCGGATAAGCCTCTCTGTTGGCTTGTGCTAAATCTTTTCTGCGTACAATACCCAACCGGGCACTCAGGTTTTGTAATATCAGCGCCATCAGGTTACTCATCAGCAACACCCATATCAGGCGATAGCCAAATTGAGCCCCTCCTTGCAAGTCGGTAGCCCAATTGCCCGGATCCATATAGCCCACACTTATTAAATAGGCTGGACCGAAATAAGCTAGAATTCGCTTAAACCCTTTACGGTTTAACGTGGTATCTACCGATGAATTTGCTTCACCCAATGAGGTGTCTTTTTGATGTGTAATCATAGTAGTGAAGGTGTTTTTATGGTTACAAATAATGCAAGGGCTAGTTCACGGCTGATGGTAAATGAGGAGTTGGCAGGGGTTTCAATCTCCATAGAGTGGTCGAAGGAGAACTTCTTTTTTATGGTAATCTGTGTACCTATTGCGATGTTTTTGTGCGTTAACAATTCTAACAGCTCTGTCGATTGGCTGCCTACCGCACTCACACTTGCTGTTTCGCCAATAGGCATATCTACCAGGTTTATCTGTGGCTGTGTTTGCATTTTACCATTACTGTCGGGTATGGGATCGCCATGCGGATCGAACTTGGGATTACCCAAGAAGTTGTCAAGTCGTTCTATCAATACTTTGCTGGTAATGTGTTCTAGTTCTTCGGCAATCGCGTGCACTTCATCCCAACCAAAGGCAAGCTTTTCTACCAAAAAATACTCCCAAAGTCGATGCTTTCGCACAATATCCAATGCTACTTTCTCCCCTTGGTTACTGAGTGAGAAACCTTTATATTTTTCATAATTCAATACTTGCTTGGTATTTAGTCTTTTCAACATATCGGTAACCGAAGCCGCTTTTGTGTTCAGTTTAGCAGCAACATCATTTGTGCTCACGGTGGTATCTGTTTGTTGAAGGTGGTAAATGGTCTTTATGTAGTTTTCTTCGGTAGTAGATAAGTTCTCCATGCTGAATAAATATTTTAGGCAAATCTAAATTATTTATTCACTAATGCTAGTCTTATTTTTTTGATGGGTATTCCTGTTATTTGTAACGATACCTTTTTATACGGATGCCTTAATAATTGATTGTAATGGATGGTTTGATTGTCGCGTTGAGCTAAACTAGACCGCAAGCACTTCACTTTCAGTTCGAACAGCCGCTTTTTTAAGTTTTATAAGGCGCCCTAGTTTAATCTAAGGGGGCTTCTAGCATTCCAAAAACCACTTTATAGTAATAAACTATATTATTTGCAATATCAAATACATAGAAGGCCTATTCTTATCTATGGAATGATGCCAATTGATGGAATATTTAGGTAAATGCAACGGATTATTTGGGTCCATCAATACATAGGAAGCCGATTTAGTAGTTCTGTAAGTGCACATACTCATGATGTATCCTTTCACACCCGACTTCTTGTCTCTGGATGTTAAGGTGCTTAAATTGTTTGGTTTATTCAAATTTCCTGCTATCAATATCTGATCGCCATGGTGTGATTGGTTAATCATTCGATGTAAATCACAGGATGCATTAGCCCATGAAGAACCATCGCCCTTGCCACTAGCTATGGTACTTACAAATCTTACACGATTTCCAGCACTACAATTGGTAGAAATAATAATTAAAAAGGAAAGAACTAATAGAGCTATTAGTAATAATTGCTTAATAGTTGTAAGGTTAGCTTGTTGTGTAAAAGGTTTAATCATATTTTCAGTTTTTGTTGTTTAATGATTCTTCTCACACGCAAGCATTGCAATAATAATGAATAATATAGTTTGATTATCACAATTGGATAATTTGTTGTACACTTTTTTAATCTACACAATCAAAATGTTTGAATAATGTCAGGGCAAACGCATCTAAATTTAAAAAAGGTTTAAATAGCTAATACTCGCATATCCACCAGTACTTATATAAGCCACCTTAGGGAAATCCGGTTTTAGCGCAGCTAAAATTGAGAAAAATCC
>CAISCV010000070.1 GCA_903883945.1 uncultured Chitinophagaceae bacterium
AATCTTACATTCACTTTCTATGATCTGCTGTTGGGGTTCTCTTTTTTGGTAGCTTGGT
The DNA here is from genome assembly GCA_903883945.1 of uncultured Chitinophagaceae bacterium. GTDB lineage: Bacteria > Bacteroidota > Bacteroidia > Chitinophagales > Chitinophagaceae > Parasediminibacterium. The sequence continues at coordinate 59 of CAISCV010000070.1, forward strand.
ACTTCATCAAGCAGCAAGTAAATATCATGGTATTTTTCACCACATACAAATGAACCAAAGATCCCGCCCTAATTCCACAAAAACACCCTTTTCATTCAGCAGTTGCTGAAGTGTTGTGATAGATGCTATTTTTGTCTTTTTCATTAGAGCGTTATTTAAAGTTGAGTGTTCCTGTTTTAGATACCTTATCGTTCATTCACTTCGTTTCTATCAAACTTAAAGCCTTTGGTGTCTATAGAAATGGCATTGAAAGAACCCTTTTTTCTATCCACAAGTAGTTTATCAAGATAGGCCCGTTCCTCTTCAAAGGTCATTTCCTTTATTTCTTTACTAATTTCTTCTCGTATAGCGCGCATTGTTTTTACCATCCCATGAGTTGTGTTATTTAAAGCTTATTTGGAATATTTATTTGCCAGAGCCTCCAGAAATTTTTCTGCTATGGTTTGGTTAATTTTGTTTTGGACTGCTTTCCTTTTAGATATGGAAGCTTACTGCCAAGCCTTTGCCTGTTTATCTTCCACCTCTAATACAATCCTTTCCATAACTGTTTAATTTCTTTAAATATACTATTAACAAATTAAGATGGGCGTTATAATATCAACCTATCACAATATACCGTCATACCAGTTGTAGATACTTATTTTCAAGCGTTACGTTGAAATGAATGTCTGCATTTAAGGCCTTAAATACTTTTAAAATTGTATCTACCCTTGCACTGTTTACACTACTTTCCAACTTTGATATCTGGGCTTTTTGCACCCCCACCAATTCTCCTAGTTGTTCCTGTGTCAAATTACGTTCTTGCCTAGCCATTTTTATCATACGCCCCAAAACGTCCATACGAAGTTCATATTCATATTCATCCCTATCAGCTGTACCAACTTTGCCAATATATTTATCCTTCATTTCGGCAAGTGAATATGATTTCATTTCTGTTTTCTTAGTCATCCTATTATTTTTTTCCTTTACTTTTAATATATCTATCTCTGATATTCACTGCTCTTTCAATTTCATTAGATGGCACTTTATCTACCTTTTTAATAAAACCATGTGTTGCAAAAACAAGTGTATCCTTTTTACTGTCCTTGTCCCAAAAGGCTAGTAACCTTATTTGTTTACCACCAAAGACTGTTCTGAATTCCCAAATATCTTTTTGTAGCTTCTTAAATAGCTTCGGGTCATTTGTCTGCTCGGCTAAATCAATGTTATAAAAAACTTTTCTAGCGGTCTTGTGGTCTAAGCTAGCTATGAATTGTTCAGCCTCTTCCAAAAATCTTGTCTTAAAGTAGTTCAATGATATATTTCAGCAAATATAGTCATTGTTTCCAATTTTGGAAACAATATTAAACTAGTTCAATTGTAGTTCAAGAAATTGTATTGATTTTAGCTCACACTGTCTCGTCCTAAAAGAAGTTTACCTATTTGTTGGATAATCCTGTAATAAGTTTACAGAGAACATTTCACAATTTCAAAAACACCCCACCCATCAACTCTCCGCAAACCCATTCGCTCTTCTCCTCCTACGGAGAAGTCAGGAGGTGGGTCTTTTTAATGCCGTCAGGCACTCAATATTAGTAGCCCCCAACAAACAGAATTAAAGTAAGTGCCGTCAGGTACGAGATAGTAGTATTAATCTTATTAATTGCAAGGTTTTGTAAGAACATAAAACTTGGAGGGGAAGCATTATTATTCTTTATTTTTTCCTAAATGCCACAAGGTATCTGAGCTAAGATCGAGTTCTTGTTCTTTCCATTCAATAAAATACTTTTCGTTGGATACGTTGTTGAAATTTCTTTTATCCATTAATGGTGTAAAGGCAGGGGTATTAAGAAAGCCACTCAAGTCAGCAATCTTAATAGTGCCATCTTCAAAAATACATTCCAATTGATACCCATTCAGCGGTTTGATTGCAGCAATTGTTCGCATATATTTATATTATTTGAGTGATTCTATTTTAAATATTTTTTCTCCTCCAATTGCTAATGACCAATTAGCAAACAATTCATCATTATGAATAACCATCCATGCCAATACAAGTTTCATTTTGTCATTAGGAAAGGTGCCTTCGAGCATTTTACCATCTGTTAATGATACCACAGCTTTAAACTCACCATATTCAAGATGAATGTGCGGTAAATGATGCTGTTTATTGTCGAAGTAAAACATTCTAACTATGATACCAAAGAACATTGAAATGATAGGCATTATCTATTTTCAGACGAAAGTAACCCTTTATGCTCGACCCAACCTCCAATCTTTTATAAAAAGATAAGCTCGTCCTATCCGCAACCCCATTCGCTCTTCTCCTCCTTGGAGGAGGTAGGAGGTGGGTCTTGTTAAACTAGTTCCCAAGCACCATCAGACACTTAATATTAGTAGCCCCCAACAGACACAGGTAAAGTAAATACTGTTGAGTAGGGATATTAAGGTGACTGATAAAGAAATAAAAGTATAGATTTGTAAAAAAAAAGATGGGAATAGTAATTAATAAAGTTGAGACAAGCAAGAACACTAAAGCGTTTAAAATGAACACCAAGAACAAGCATAAAAACAAGATACAACTAGGGTGGGCAAGCGATTTTGTAAAGATTGAAGAAGATGCTTTTACTCCAATGGAAATGGTTGGCACTAAATTGGAGAAAGCTCCAAAAAGCCTGTGAACTATTTATTAGACACGCACACTTTGTTATGGGCTGCCTCAAGCCCCGAGAAAATAAGCCATCTTGTGACAGATATTATCCTACAAAACAAAAACAACCTCTTCATTAGTGCTGTTTCTATTTGGGAAATAAGCATTAAAATCAATCTAAACAAGTTAAGCATCGGAGATTACACAGTAGAAAACTTCATCAATCAAAATTGCACCAGACTCCATTTAAAGGTATTACCTATTTTATTACCCCATTTATACATGGTTTCTACCATGAAAAATTTTCATAAAGATCCTTTTGACCGTTTAATCATTGCACAAAGCCAATGTACCGAGTATCCTGTTCTTAGTTCAGATACTGCTTTTGATGACTATCTGGTGAATCGTATCTGGTAAATCCAGCACCATCAGTCACTCAATATTAGTAGCACCCAACAAACACATAGCAAGTAAGAGCCTTCAGGCACAACATAATAGCATTAATCTTATTTACTGCAAGGGTTCGTGAGGACAGGAAATTGAGTGGCGCGGAGCCAGTTAGAAATCCAATGTCGTTTAGTTAAGAGTTAGCCACAAAGACTCAAAGGCAGTAAGATACACAAATAGATACTGGTGTTTGCGACTAATTACACTAATAAATACCAATAAAGCACATTCGTGCTTATTAGTGCAATTAGTGGCAAATGCTTAACTAAACGACATTGGTTAGAAACTGGTCTTGCTGGTATTTACAGGTAATGTTAACGCAACATTTGAGAAAGAGGATGAAAGCTAACAAGAAAACCCAACCCAAAACCAAACCCAAAACCAAATTCCAAAAAGTCCTTTTAAAAGTTTTTATAAAGCTTACTGCATTCAATAGGGGTACCGACCTAAATGGATGAAGAATTAATGAGTGAGCGTGAGGAAAGCAGGCAACTACTCTTTTAATAATTTTGCAACTACAAAGTCACAGATTATAATTTCGTTCAATAAACTCAGATAAGCTACAACGTACTTTTTCTTAAAACTAACGCATTGATAACCGAGGTCTATCCATCTTTTATAACTACAAAGTCTATTCTCGACAGTGTCTATCGAAATTGTATCAAAGAATTTAAAGGCACTATCTACAAATCTTTTGGCAGTAACCGGCATTCCTTTTCCTTCTATAAAATAGGCAATTTCTGCTACGGAGGTGGATGCTTGTTTCAGAATACTTATTGTCCTTTTGCCCATGCTTCAATTAATTGATAAGCATGTGCTTTGCCTTCGGTGAGCGATAATTTTTCTTGTTCAGATGGTGTAGGTTTGGACATTGACTGCAACTCCTCTGGTTTTTGATCTTTTATGCTTTCTTGTTTCTTTTTAGTAGTTGCGTCCCTTTCCATAAAATAATTTTTGTAAATGTAACAGTAAAACAGTTGGAATCTACAACGAAAAAAGGGTTACTCATTGTTTAGAATATTATCCAGCTCCTCTTGGCTAAGTCCTTTTTTCTTCATCTCGGTTCTGGTTTCTTTTAGGAAGTTGGCATATTCAGTAGCTTGTGCGTCTAGTAATTCATTCGCTATGGTACGATTTTATTTTATTATTTATCGTTCATTAGCTTTGTTTCTGTCAAATTTAAAGCCTTCATTGTCTATTGCAATGGCATCGAAAGAGCCCTTTTTTCTATTCATAAGTAGATGATCAAGATATGCCCGTTCCTCTTCAAAGGTCATTTCCTCTATTTCTTTACTAATCTCTTCTCGTATAGCGCGCATTGTTTTTACCATCCCATCAGTTGTGTTACTTAAAGTTTGTGTTCTCATAAATTTATTATTTCTTTTGGTGTCCTTATTTCGATCATATTGTAACCTAATTGATAATTAATCCCATTATAGCCCCTTATTTTATCAAGGTTCACAATGTGTTTAAAGTTCCAACTAACCAATACATCTGCCTTTGCTATAGTAGCCATTGCTATATGTTGGCAGTCTGCACGACTTGTTTTCCCAACAACTTTAGCTAGAATATATTTATCTACAAGTGCTGCTGCCTCAATAGACAACCTTAAGCGTTCAATATGCTTTTCGGGCAAGTTCAATAGAAAGTCACTCACTTCTTGTGGTGCCCGTAGAAGTTCTGCCTCTAAAAGATCAGGAATTATAACAATAAATTTCCCCTCCAACACTTCCTCAAAAAAAGGGTTTGTATCTGCGGAGAATTCTGTATCAAATTGCCCTCCAACCACAGAGGTGTCTATATAGATGCGCTTTGTCATTGACGTAAAAGTAACCATTTTCAAAATGAAGACACACTTTTAATTACTTTACCAATTTATAAACTTATTACAAAGTGCTATTCAGCAATAGTATCCACATTCTATTTCTAGCTACCTTCCCAAAACTATGATAAAATAAAGATCCCTTTGACCGTTTAATCATTGCACAAAGCCAATGTACCGAGTATCCTGTTCTTAGTTCAGATACTGCTTTTGATGACTATCTGGTAAAGCGTATCTGGTAAATCTAGCACCATCAGGTACTCAATATTTGTAGCTGCACCAAACACATATAAAGTAAGTGCCGTTAGATACAACATAATAATACTAATCATATTAATCGCTAGGGTTCTTGTGTACACTAACACTTTATTGTCGCTTTAATTTATTCACTATAAATGATACCAAGAGGTAGTATTGCAGCAAGGAAGTATTTTCAACAACTCGATAATAAATTCCTTTATGATAAAATAAACAAACTCATAATACCGTTTCTTTGTAAAAATTATTTAATATCCATGTGATGAGGCTTTTGATTGGGTATATAAAAATTTGAATAGTAATGGCAGCAGCAGAACAAATAAAAAATTTAATTAAATCTTTTGGTGAAAGTGATGAAGCTAGATTCTTCACTACCGCCATGCAGATTGCTGCCACAGAAGCAAGGCAAGGTCATTCAACTTTTGCACAAGAATTAAAAAACCTGATTGAAAAAGCAAAAAAAGAACGTTCTACAACTCTTATACAAGCAAAAGCAATTCCATTATCTCTTCCTAAAAGAGAGTTAGAAGAGCTGATAGAAGTATTCATGCCAAGAATTAAGTTGAATGACTTAGTGCTTGATGAATCAGTAAAAACCTCATTGGGTCAACTAATTGACGAACAACAACGTTCTAAAATACTAAAGCAGCACAATCTTGAACCTAAAAGAAAGTTGTTACTAGTTGGTCCACCAGGAACAGGCAAGACAATGACGGCACAGGCTATTGCGGGTGAATTGGGAATGGCTGTTTATATTATTCGCTTGGATGGGTTGATGTCTAAATATTTAGGGGAATCTATTAGTAAACTGAGATTGATATTTGATGCGATGCTCGACCACAAGGCTGTTTATTTATTTGATGAATTTGATTCTATTGGCTCTCATCGCAATCAAGGGCAAGATATTGGTGAGATAAAAAGGGTTTTAAATAGCTTCTTGATAAATATAGAAAAGGATAAAAGTAATAGCATCATCATTGCTGCTACCAACCTGCCAGAAAGTTTGGATGTAGCTCTTCACAGAAGATTTGATGAAATAATTTCCTATCCTTTGCCTGATAAAGACCACATAAAAGCAATTATTAAAAAAAGCACCCAAGCATATTCTTTTGCTAAAAGAGTAGATTATGAAGCTGTTGCTAATATTGCACAAGGGCTAAACTATTCTGAAATAACTAAATCATGTAATGAGGTCATTAAAGAAATGATTTTGAAA